>JALZUV010000318.1 GCA_023301245.1 Rickettsiales bacterium | reverse complement strand
TTTTCCACTCGGAAAATATGATGACCAAAACTAGTTTCAATAACTGGCGATGCTTCGTCTTTTTTCAAGGTAAAAACGGTTTCACGTGCTTCATCAGGTAATGCATTGGCGGTGACCACTCCTAAAGAGAGTAGTTCGTTTTGCGGCGCGTGAACCTTGATAGTTTCCGCGAATGATTTGCCCTGACGCAATAAACCGAGTGCTTGTTCGGCTTCATCCTTAGTACCGTAAAGCAATTGGCTCACTTCACGCTTTTCGGGCTGGGTGTAGCTGTCTTTGCGCTCTTTATAAATTTCCATCAAGGGAGCATTTTCCATTTCAAACTGCTTGGCGATGCTATCTCTGCCTAAGTCGACCCAAGCAATCTTACGATATTCTGGCACGCGGAACTGCTCGCCGTAGCGAGTGTGATAATCTTCTAACGCGCGATCGTCGGCTTTCGGTAGTTCCGCATCATTAATTTGCGGGGTGAATTTATAGAAAGTCACATTGCGTGTTTCGTTGCGTAGGCGGTGTAAAAGGCGTGCTGTGGCAGAAAGGTCGGGCTTATAATCGCTGAAATTTTGCAAAATAAGTTTGCTAAGAATTTCTTTATTCAGCGAGTTCACATAACTTTCTTCACTAATACCTGCTTGGCGTAGCGCCTGCAGGAAATTATCTTTACTAAAAGTGCCTGCCGATTGGAAGGCGACGGTTTCGCGCATTGACTTTAGCACTTCCGATTGCGGTACTTTTAAACCTAGCTCTTCTGCCTCTAAACGAACGAGTAAGCCCGTTTGCAAATCATTTAGTACTTGTTGATGAATACCAAGCTGCTTGGCCATCTCGGGCGTAAAATTAGCGCCCATCATTTGCCGCAAGGTGCTGTAGCGCACTTTTAATTCGTCATTATACTCTTGTAGCGAGATTTCAACATCGCCAGCTTTTAAGGCATATCCGCCTGAGATTCCGCCGCGAAACATATCGCCAACGCCCCATAGAGCAAAGCTGGCAGCGATTGCGGCCAGAATGATTTTCATTATAAAGCTACTAGAAGAGCTTTGAATAGCGCGCATCATGATGTGGGTTCTCCCATATTACTATTGCGGTGGTTGTAGTGTAAGGGCGACAAGATGAAAAGAGTAAATTGCGACTAGAACTGTGTGAATTCTTATGGTAGAAGCCAGCAAACAAAAGAGGTGGTAAATGCAAAAGACCGTAATTGGTAATTGGAAAATGCATGGCACGTTGCAAAGTGCCGCCACACTTGCCTCCGAAATTTCAAATTACGTAAGCCTTAGCGCGCTTCAGAGCACGAAGGTTGTTTTATGCCCGCCTGCTTTACATATGGCTGATGTGCTTAAGAATACTGTAAATTCTTCCATTGCGTTGGGCGCTCAAGATTGCAATGCGAACGAACAAGGGGCCCATACAGGCGATATAAGTGCGCCGATGTTGGTCGATTCTGGCGTAAAATATGTCATTCTTGGTCATTCTGAGCGTCGCGCAGGCTATGCGGAAAGCGATGAGTCGGTGGCGGCTAAAGCAATGGCCGCTAAAGAAGTGGGCTTAATGCCTGTTATCTGTATTGGCGAATCACTCGCGCAGCGCGAAAGCGGCGATTATGCCCAAGTGCTTGCGAGCCAAGCAAAAAACTCCGTGCCTGCTGAATTTCAAGCCAATGATTTTTTACTCGCTTACGAGCCAGTATGGGCAATTGGCACAGGCAAAGTTGCTGATGTTGAAACTATCCGCGCGACTCACGAACTTATTATAAAGCAATTACCCGAAGGCTCGGCTATTCTATATGGTGGCTCGGTCAAACCTGATAATGCGATGGAAATTATGGAAATCCCGCATGTCGATGGTGTATTAGTAGGCGGTGCGAGCTTGCAAGGGGCAAGCTTTAACGCCATTATCGCCGCAGCAGAACAAAAAGGTCTATAAAATGTATCAAGTATTATTAGTTATTCATGTGTTGGTCACCCTTGGGTTGATTGTTATTATTCTGGTTCAGCGTAGTGCGGCTGATGGCCTTGGCAGTATGGGCGGCGGCGGTGGCGGCGGCGGTGCTGGCTTTATGACAGGTCGTGCGCAGGCAAATTTGCTGACTCGTACTACGGCGATTTTGGCGGCGGTTTTCATTTTAAATAGCCTTGCATTAAGTTGGTTAACGCAGAAAGATGTTCGCGCCCGCTCTTATGCCGATAAGGTGATAGAGCAAGAAGCTTCTCCTTTGACCACTCCATTGCCTGATAGTGATATTGTGATTCCAAAAATGAATGAAAAAGTAACGGATGTTCCAGAAGTGAAAGCTCCTGCAGCCCCCGTAGAAGTGCCGCAACCCGAATGAGCAAGAAAAATACACGTTTTATATTTATTACAGGCGGTGTAGTTTCATCGTTGGGTAAGGGCTTGGCCTCGGCTAGTCTTGGTGCATTGCTACAGGCGCGTGGCTATAAGGTACGCCTTCGTAAGCTTGACCCTTATTTGAATGTTGACCCTGGTACAATGTCGCCGATTCAGCATGGTGAAGTGTTCGTGACCGAAGATGGTGCGGAAACTGATTTGGATTTAGGTCATTATGAGCGCTTTACGGGTGTTGATGCCAAGAAGAGCGATAATGTAACCACGGGTAAAATTTATTCGAACCTATTGAGTAAAGAGCGCCGTGGCGATTATTTAGGCGGCACGGTACAGGTGATTCCGCATGTGACTGACCTGATTAAAAATTTCGTATTGAATGATACGGATGAAGAAGATTTTGTCCTTTGCGAAATTGGCGGCACGGTCGGCGATATTGAGGGGTTACCTTTCTTTGAAGCCATCCGTCAGCTTGGCTATGAAATGGGGCGCGATAAATGTTTATTTATGCATTTGACGCTTATTCCTTATATTGCTGCGGCAGGGGAGTTGAAAACAAAGCCTACTCAGCACTCGGTAAAAGAATTACGCTCGATTGGTATTACGCCTGACATTCTATTATGCCGTGCGGATCGCGAAGTTCCTGCATCCGAAAAGCGCAAAATTGCACTCTTCTGTAACTTGCCAGAAAAGAATGTGATTGAAGCACGCGATGTGCCTTCTATCTATGATGTGCCCGTTCGCTATCATGCGGAAGGGCTAGATGCTCGAATTCTCGATCATTTTGCGATGACTTACGATGCCTCGCCCGATTTGGCCAAATGGGAAGATTTATCTGAACGTAAGCAAAACCCACAAGACGAAGTGACGGTGGCGGTAATTGGGAAATATACAGGCATTGGCGATGCGTATAAATCTATCGGCGAGGCGCTTGATCACGCAGGGATGAACCATCGTGCCAAGGTTAATGTTAAGTGGATGGATGCTAAGGGCTTTGAAAAAGAAGATTTGGCTGAAGTGTTCGTGGGTGTAGATGCAATTTTAGTCCCTGGTGGCTTTGGCGACCGTGGTATAAACGGCAAGATTGCGGCCATTCAATATGCGCGTGAAAATAAAATTCCTTATTTTGGTATCTGCTTGGGCATGCAACTGGCAACGGTTGAAATTGCCCGCAATTTAGCGGGTATTGAAAATGCAGGCTCTAGCGAATTTAGCGACTATAGCGAATCTGACGACCGAGGGCCATTGATTGGCCTAATGACCGAATGGGAACGCGGCGCAATTAAAGAACGCCGCAGTCATGAAAGTGATTTGGGCGGCACAATGCGCTTAGGTGCTTATGACTGCATGTTGAGCGAAGGCAGTAAGGCTGCGCAAGCTTATGATGCGGATAAAATTTCGGAGCGTCATCGCCATCGTTATGAGGTGAATAACCAATATATGGATGAGCTGGAAAAAGCAGGCGCGCGCTTTACAGGGCTTTCCCCAAGTGGTCAATTGCCCGAAATTATCGAGCTTTCTGACCACCCTTGGTTTGTGGGCGTGCAATTCCACCCTGAATTTAAATCGCGTCCTTTTGCGCCGCACCCTTTGTTTGCCAGCTTTGTTGCAGCCGCTATTTCGCATCAAGTGGCATTAAAAAACGCAGCATAAGAGAAAAACACCAGCTTTTTTAACATTGTGCATCGCACTATTGCTATCTATTTTAGAAGAGAGCTAATTTAAAAGCGCTAGCGATAAGGGAGCAGTCTTACTATGAAATTCATCTTTGCCATTTTGGTTATCTTTACCGCACTTAGCGCATATGCCGCCGATTATACGGCGGGGACAAAATGCCCGACCGCGGTAAATCATCAACCCCTAGAGAATTTGCGTTATGAGGCAGGTAAGAGTGCGTCTGGTTATGGTGTTGCACCAGCGGATGAAATGCCTAACGCGCTAACTGTTGATGATTTTCAACAAGTTGGGCTGGCAATAGATTTGCCTGTTAGTGACTTTATCGCGGCGGATAGAATCAATTTAAATACGCAAGAGGCGCATTTAAATGTTGGTCAAATAACGACAAATGCTAAAACTGGCGAAGTTGCTTTTAATGGACGCGACATCTCTAGTAGCGAGCCAACTTTGGCTAACCCCGATTGCTGGTAAAAAATCTTCTGCTTAATCATTGATTTATTAGGCTAGTTATCCTATACAAACGACAATTAACATGCAGATAATAAAGGTCTTCCGATGAAAAAGATTCTAAGCGCAATCTTCGCGATTGCATTTTTGGCAGCGTGTCAGCAGCAAGGCGGCGGTTCCGCCCCTATTATTTCACAAAGCGATATTGGTACGATTGTCGGCGGCGCAGTCGGCGCTTGGACTGGCTCTAACGTGGGTGGCGGCTCGGGTCAAACCGTTGCAATTGCTACAGGAACATTACTCGGCGCGGCGCTTGGTAGCACGGTTGGTCAATCGCTAGATGGTGGCGATATTGCCTATTATAACAAAGCCTCGCAAGAAGCGATGAGCAAAGGCCAGCCAGGACAGTTATTCCCATGGCAGAGCCCTTACAGCACGACTGCTGGCACACTGACTCCCGGTAATTATTATCAGAATGATAATGGTCAATATTGCCGCGAATATACGCAAACGATTAATGTCGATGGCCGAGTTGAAGCGGGTCAAGGTTTGGCTTGTCGTCAACAAGACGGTACATGGAAAATTAAAAGCTAAGGAATATTATGACAGCGGAAGTATCATACCCAAAAGGTGAGCTAATGAAGGGCAAGCGCGGCGTCATTATGGGCGTAGCGAATGATAAGTCATTGGCGTGGGGTATTGCCTCGCAACTCGCAGCCCAAGGCGCAGAAATTGCCTTTACCTACCAAGGTGATGCGTTGAAAAAACGTGTTACCCCCCTTGCTGAAAGTGTCGGAAGCGATATTATTTTGCCGTGCGATGTAACGGATGAAGCTAGTATGGATGCGGTTTTTAACGAGCTGGAGTCTCGTTGGGGCGGCTTAGATTTTGTTGTTCACGCCATTGCTTATTCCGATAAAGAAGAGCTTAAAGGCATGTATGTAGATACTAGCCACGATAACTTCCTACGCTCGATGGATATCTCTTGCTATTCCTTCACGGCGGTGGCCAAGCGTGCCTACCCGTTGATGAAAGAAGGCGG
>JALZUV010000317.1 GCA_023301245.1 Rickettsiales bacterium | reverse complement strand
GGTTTTAAAAAGGTCGATGCGGTGGTTTATACGCACGCGCATGCTGACCATTGTCATGGTATTGATGATATTCGCTCGCTCAATTATCATTTGGGCGCGGCAATTCCTGCTTATGGCGATGCGCCGACGATGGCGCGTTTGCAATCAAGTTTCGATTATGTGTTTCAGCCGCCTATGCCCGAATATGGCTGGTTTCGCCCTTGTATGACGGCGCATATTATTGAGCCTTACGAACCTTTCACTATTGGCAATATTACTCTGCAGCCGTTCCTGCAAGAGCATGGAAAAGTGCATTCCTTGGGTTTCCGTATCGGAGATTTTGTGTATTCAACCGATGTGAAAAGTTTCCCGAAAGAGTCGGAGCAATATTTGCAGAATATTGATACATGGTTGCTTGATTGCTTAACCGATGAACGCCCCATGCCAACCCATGCTGACCTGCCATTATCGCTAAGCTGGGTGGAGCAATTTAAACCCAAGCGCGCGGTGTTAACGCACCTAAGCCATTCGCTCGATTACGATAAGTTGAATAGAGAAACGCCCGCTAATGTTGAAGCGGCGTTCGATGGTATGGTTTTAGAGGTAGAGTGAGCCGATAGTTGCGCCTAGGGTGGCGGCATCTTCCATATCGCCACGGTTTTTGCCTGCTCGTGCGTGAGAGCGCCATTTATGCAGTGCGTTTAAATCGTCTTTTGTGGGCGGGGTGGGGACGTAATCTGTGCCCTCAGCCTTTTTCAGGCGGCTGGCATAGAGTTCTTCTAGCACTTTACATTCACGGTTATAGTGCGCAATTGAACGAGCCGTTAAAACGGCTCCCATGCCAACGGCGATGGCCGTGCTACCTAGCAGCGCCGTGCGGATTGGCTTTTCAAAAAGCATGCGAGATTTATCGTTTAAATCATTCGCTCGCGCGTTGCCTTTATCGTTAACAGAGTAAATGGTTATATCGCCTTTTTGATAGACGCTGTTGCCGCGTGTTTGTTCATCAACCGCGTCATTGATGTTAGGCATAACATCGCGTGCAATGCGGTGGATGAAGGGGGAAACTAACGCCCCCACAATTCCGCCAGCAAGTAAGCGGCTGGCAAACATGCTAAGCTTTTCACTCCACGATAGCCTCAATGCCTCGTGCGCCTGCTTAAGCAAGGCTTCATTCGTTGGTTTATTTTCCTGATTACTCACGCTTTAATTCTACCAAAGGCACGGTAAAAGCGATGTTACAATCGCGTTACAATGTAAGCGGTATTACTTGCTTGCATTATTGTTGCGACGCCAGCCGTAAACAATGTAATCCATCAAGGCTAATACCAAACCAGAACCAATGAAGACTAAGTGGATAAGCACCATCCATTCGATTGTGTCTGATTCGTATTTTTTGACATCCATAAACACTTTTAACAGGTGAATGCTTGAGATGGCCACGATAGAGGCAACTAGCTTCAGCTTTAAGCCTGAAAAATCGACCTTCCCATGCCACTCTGGGCGGTCTTGATGTTCTTCAATATCAAATTTTGAAACGAAATTTTCATAGCCTGAGAAGATAACGATAATTACTAGATTGGCGGCTAATGTAATGTCAATGAGGGTAAGAACCGCCAATATTGAATCGTTGGTTGAGAGAGTCATAATATTGCTCAAGTAATAATAAAGCTCTTTTGCAAAAGCTGAAAATAGGATGAATAACGAACCTACTAAGCCAACGTAAAATGGCGCAAGTAACCAACGGCTAGAAAATAAGCCAGTCTCTGTAACTCTCTCAAGATTATCTCCAAAACTCATGACATTCCCCTTAGCTTGCTTTCGCACGGTGATATTCACCTGTGCCTTTGTTATAAACGTTGTCGCCACCTATAATCTCATTTGGCTTATAGATGCGCTGGCTCTCTAGCTCTTTGTATATAGGTTTAAAGTCGGGCTTGGTGGCATCGTAAAGTTGTTCGAAACTATCAATTAACCAGTAGGTTTCTTGATAATCGCTAATGATGAAATCGGTTTGCATCATGCGCTTCATGTCGAAGGCAATACGGTTAGGCGAGGGGCTGTCTACGCTGAAGACGACTTCGCCTGGTGAGGATAGAATACCTGCACCATAAACCTTTGTTTCGTTTTTCTCGCGCATTAAACCGAACTCAATCGTGTACCAATAGAGGCGCGTAAGGTTCTCTAAGTAACGCTCATCGCCCATGCGGAATGCGCGGCAACCACCACGGCCAAAGGCGGCGAGGAAATTGGCGACAACAGGGTTCATCAGCAATGGTACATGGCCGAAGAGATCGTGGAATAAATCAGGCTCTTGCAAATAGTCTATACGCTCTTTTGGGCGCATCCAATGCGTAACTGGGAAGGCTTTCGTGGCCAAATGCGTGAAAAATGCATGAGCAGGAATTAACCCAGGAACGGGCACAAGCTCCCAGCCTGTGGCTTTATAAAGAACCTCGTTAATATCATCAAAATGCGGGATTTTATCGGGGTTGATGGGCATGTCGTCTAAAGAATCGAGGAAATACTGGCACGCGTATTTTGGCACAAGTTCCATTTGGCGCTTATAGAGGTAGCGCCAAACTTCTTGGTCTTGCTCGGTATAGTTTTCGTATTTTTGACTTCCAATGCTGAAGTCAGCCTTCATCTCAGGATAATCAGGATAGTCATATACATATTCTTCGGTGCCCATTTTTACTCCTTACAAAGCGTGACAAACGTGTTTCTGGGTGCTATATAGTGCATTATGCAACATCATTCAAACTCTGCGTGGAACGCAATGCTACCTTGGTCAAACACCAACCGATAGTTACTTTGTTTTGTTTGTGCCCCGTGCGCGCCTGATGGCGCTCCGATGGCTCGCTCGGCCTACTGGCCTCACCAAATTTTAAAAGAAACTGACTAGAAACTAGTCACCAACTAACTAGGAATATTAACATGACTGATTTATTTGAAAACCCAATGGGTACTGATGGCTTTGAATTTGTAGAATATGCATCTGAAAAACCCGAAGAATTAGCGAAGCTTTTTGAAAACTTAGGCTTTACGGCTGTGGCAAAACACAAAAGCAAAAACGTAACGCTTTTCCGCCAGAACGATATTAACTTTATTCTGAACGCTGAAAAAGACGGCCAACCGAAGCATTTCGCTGAAACGCATGGCCCATCTGCTAACGCAATGGCATTCCGTATTAAGGATGTGCCAGCCGCACTCGCACGTGCGAAAGAAAAAGGCTACGAGATTGTGGAAGCCACTAACGGCCCGCTAGAATTAACAATTCCTGCATTAAAAGGAATTGGTGGAAGCCTAGTGTATCTGGTTGATACTTACGGCGATGCGGGTGAAATTTATGATACGGATTTTGAGTTCTTCGAAGGCGTTGACCGTCGTCCAAAAGGGGTTGGCTTACAATATGTTGATCACCTAACGCACAACGTACAGCAAGGTAATATGGATAAATGGGCAGACTATTATACTGACCTCTTTAACTTCCGCGAAATTCGTTATTTCGATATTGCGGGTAAAGTAACAGGCCTGAAATCTCGTGCGATGACATCACCTGATGGCAAGATTCGTATTCCAATTAACGAGTCATCTGACGATAAATCGCAAATTGAAGAATATCTGAAAGAGCATAATGGCGAAGGTATCCAACATATCGCGCTAGCATCAGAAGAAATCTTCACTTCAGTTGAAACTCTCCGCGAAAGCGGTATGGAATTCATGCACACGCCTGATACTTACTTTGATAAAGTTGATACTCGTGTGCCAAATCATGGCCACGACCTTGAGCGTATGCGTAAGAATAAGATTCTGATTGATGGCGAAGCGCTCGATAAAGATAATGAAGAAGAGCTATTGCTACAAATTTTCACCAACACGGTGATTGGCCCATTATTCTTCGAAATTATCCAACGCAAAGGTAACGAAGGTTTTGGTGAAGGTAACTTCCAAGCGCTCTTCGAATCAATCGAAGAAGATCAAATCAAGCGCGGCGTAGTGAGTGCTTAATGAAAAAACATATCTCATTTCCACGAGTCGAAGGCGATGCTAGTCGTCAGGCGCATTGTAAATTGCCGACCGGCACTTATGAGCGTGAGTTTGGTAAAGAGGGTTTCTTCGGGCCCTGTTCACACCTTCATCATGCAAACCCACCGACTGGCTGGGTGAATTGGGAAGGGCCATTGCGTCCACAAGCGTTTGATTTGAATAAGCTTGAAGGCGTGCATAACACCCCTTGGAAAGCGCAGAAAATCTTAGGTAATGCGCAGCTCGATTTCCGCATTTGGAAAACATCTGGCAAGATGGATCATCTGGTTGCTAATGGCGATGGCGATGATTTGATGTTTGTGCATAGCGGCGAGGGGAGTTTATTCTGCGACTTTGGCCATATGACCTTCAAAGCAGGCGATTATATTTTGCTGCCACGCGCGCTGCGCTGGCGTTTGGAATGTAAGGGCGATGCGACGATGCTGCTGATGGAGGCTACTAACGACCACTTCCAACTGCCTGATAAGGGCATGGTGGGCCCTCACGCATTATTCGACCAAGCAATGCTGGATGTTCCTGCTATTGATGATGCTTATAAAGCGCAATATAGCCAAAAAGAAACTCAGGTAATTATCAAGGCGCGCGGCGGTTTATCGACTGTCACGTTCCCGTTCAACCCGCTTGATGTGACTGGCTGGCATGGCGATAATTTACCCGTCAAAATTAACTGGCGCGATATTCGCCCATTGATGAGCCATCGTTATCACTTGCCGCCAAGTGCTCACACAACGTTCCTAACTAAAGGCTTTGTGGTTTGCACCTTTGCACCGCGCCCTGCGGAGATGGATCCTGATGCGCTGAAAGTGCCTTTCTACCATTCGAATAACGACTTTGACGAAATCATCTTTTATCATGAAGGGGAGTTTTTCAGCCGCGATAATATTCATCCGGGAATGTTAAGCTTCCATCCGTGCGGTTTCCCACATGGCCCGCATCCCAAAGCGTTTAACTTGGCAGCCGAGGCGGACAAAACCCGCAAGATGACTGACCCACCGAAAATGCTAAATGAAGTGGCCGTGATGATTGATACCCGCACCGCCGTTGACCTAGATGACGGCATCGCCGATACGGAATGGAAAGGCTACGTTGATAGCTGGAAAGGCTAATACGTTGCGCTACCAAGTAACTATCACTCTAAGCGAGCCAGTGACGCCGCCTTACGGCGAGTGGCTGGAGTTGCACATAGATGAAATGCTTGCCCTGAAGAATGAAGAAGGCCTGCCATTGTTTTCCTCTGCTGAGGTGGAGGAGGAAGAGAGGCAGTTTTGGGTAGTCTATCTAACCACGCAAAGCAATTTCGACTATTACGAGCAAACTCACGCTGATGCTATGCGCTCGGCCTTTAAGCAAACATATGGCGATATTATTTCTGCCTTTACGTTTGAACGCTCGCTAATAAATGACTAGTATGCCTACAAAATATCAAAAGGATTATTACAGATGAGACTTGGAACATTAAAAGAAGAAGGCTCGCGCGATGGTGTGTTGGTCGTAATCAGTAAGTGTCACACAAAATGCGTAACGGTGACTGACATTGCTTATACCATGCAAGAAGCATTGGACGATTGGGCTGAAGTTGCCCCACAGTTGAAAGAAATATGCGATAAACTTTGCGCGGGCGAACTTGACGCTGATGCGATGGAATTTGATCCAAAACTTATGCATTCGCCACTTCCGCGTGCTTACCAATGGGCGGATGGTTCAGCTTACGTTAATCACGTTGAACTTGTGCGTAAAGCCCGTGGTGCTGAAATGCCTGAAACTTTCTGGACTGACCCGCTAATGTATCAAGGTGGTTCGGATCAATTTGTTGGCCCGCATGACGATATCGTGGCGGTAAGTGAAGAGCATGGCATTGACTTTGAGAGTGAAATTGCGGTGATTGTTGACGATACTCCAATGGGAGTTAGCCCAACTGAAGCGTTAGATTACGTTCGTCTTGTGATGATTGTAAATGATGTTTCGCTTCGTAACCTTATTCCAGGTGAGTTGGCAAAAGGCTTTGGTTTCTTCCACAGCAAGCCTGCGTGTGCCTTTGCACCGATAGCCGTAACCCCAGATGTTTTGGGTGGTTTATGGAAAGATGGTACGATTGATTTGCCACTTATTAGCACGCTTAACGGTAAAGAATTTGGCCGCCCAAGTGCGAGTAGCGACATGACGTTCCATTTTGGTGAGCTGATTGCCCATGCGGCTAAAACGCGCCATCTTGGTGCCGGTACGGTTATTGGTTCGGGTACGGTTTCAAACAAAGATCGTTCAACAGGTTCTTCTTGTCTTGCAGAGCGCCGCATGATTGAGAAAATCGAAACGGGCGAAATGGTGACACCTTTCATGAGCTTTGGTGATACTATCCGTATTGAAATGAAAGACAAAGAAGGTAAAGATATCTTCGGTGTGATTGAACAAAAAGTAGTAGAATATAAACAATAGGAGTTTTCCATGACTAAAATAATTATTTCTTTAATGGTGGCGTTATTCGCCGTTTCAGCATGTAGCACAATTAAAGGTGTGGGTGCTGATGTTCAAAAAGCAGGTCAAGCGATTGAAAATGTAGCTGAGTAATGTCTGCTAAAATTGCTAAGTTCTATAGCTATTTTCGTTCATCCACGGCATATCGTTTGCGCATTGCGCTGAATTTGAAAGAAGCAATGCCTGCCGAAACGGTGTTTGTGAACCTGAAGGAGGGCGAGCAGCATGGCGATGCATATAGAGCGGTAAACCCTGCGAGTGCTGTGCCAGCTTTTGAGTTGGCAGATGGTACGGTTATCACCCAGTCGATGGCGATGCTAGAATGGCTGGAAGAGCAACATCCGCAAAATAGCATTTTGCATAATGATGCGACTATTCGTGCAAAAATACGTGCCTTTGCCAATGTGATATCTTCTGAAATGCATCCGCTTAATAATTTGCGCGTGTTGAAATATCTTGCGGCTGATCTTGAGTTGGAAGATTCGCAAAAGACGCGTTGGATGCACCATTGGATGCATAAGGGGTTTATCCTGTGCGAATCGATGGTGGAGGCGAGCGATAGCCGCTATAGTTTTGGTGACCATCCAACTCTGGCTGATATCTGCTTAATTCCGCAAATTTATAATGCGTTGCGTTTTAAGGTCGATATGGGGGATTACCCTCGTTTGATGGAGATTTATGGAAATGCGTTAGAGCATCCTGCTTTTGATGCCGCAAAACCTGAAAATCAGCCCGATTCAACTTTGTAACTTTAACGCTAGCCTTGTAAACGCTATATTAACCTTTATGCTTCATTAAGTGCTTAGAGATTAATTAGGATAAATCTATGACCAA
Source organism: Rickettsiales bacterium (assembly GCA_023301245.1). Lineage (GTDB taxonomy): Bacteria > Pseudomonadota > Alphaproteobacteria > Rickettsiales > JALZUV01 > JALZUV01. The sequence goes on along the minus strand of JALZUV010000317.1, from coordinate 5,536 downwards.
GAAAATTTTAATCATTGAAGATAATGACTTAAACCTTAAGTTATTCCGCGATTTGCTGGAGGCCAATGGTTACGAAACCGTTGAGACTAAAGAGGGGCTTAATGCGCTCGATTTAACCAAGCGTGAAAGACCTGATTTGATTCTGATGGATATTCAATTGCCCGAAATTTCAGGCCTTGATGTGACTCGTAAAATCAAGGGTGAGCCCGAAGTGGCGCATATTCCTATTATTGCTGTAACCGCCTTTGCGATGAAAGACGATGAAGAAAAAATTCTGCGGGCAGGGTGCGAAGCTTATATTTCTAAGCCTATCTCTATTACTAATTTCTTAGAAACAGTGAAGCAATTCCTGGAGGCTAACGAACAATAATGAGTGCAAAAATACTCGTCGTTGATGATGTTCCAGCCAATGTTAAGCTACTAGAAGTTAAGCTAACATCTGAATATTATGATGTAATTACCGCAGAAGATGGTTTTCAGGCGCTCGAAAAAGCTAAGGCCGATAAACCAGATCTTATTTTGCTCGATGTTATGATGCCCGGTATGGATGGGTTTGAATGCTGCCAAAAGCTGAAAGCTGATATTGAGACCTCGCATATTCCTGTTGTTATGGTGACAGCGCTTAGCGAAGTGCATGACCGTGTGCGTGGCCTTGAGTGCGGCGCGGATGACTTTCTAACCAAGCCGATTAACGATATTGCTTTGATGGCGCGCCTGAAGTCGCTCGTGCGTACAAAAATGCTGTTAGATGAACTGCGCTTGCGCGATCAAACAGGCTCTGAGCTGGGCGTCAATAGCGACCCAAGTAATGCTCTCATCTCGGATGTAACAGGCGCACGTGTGCTGCTGATTGACGATGATCTTGTCCAAATTAGGCGTATGCGCGAACAGCTCGCTATTGATTATGATGTTGATAGTGTCAACGAACCACAGCACTCGCACAATGTGGCACTCGGTGGCCATTTTGATGTCATTATAGTTTCCACCATGTTGGAAGATTTTGATGGTTTGCGTCTTGCAACACAGTTTAAAAGCCAAGAAGCATTGCGCCATGTGCCAATCGTTATTTTGGTTGATGAGTTTGAGCAGCATATTGTGCTTAAAGGGTTGGAAATGGGCGTGAATGACTATTTGGTTGTGCCTGCTGACCCAAGTGAGCTTCGTGCGCGTGTCCGCACTCAAGTACGCCGTAAGCGCTACCAACAGGCGCTTAAGTCGAACTATAAAGATAGTATTTCTATGGCGATTACTGACGGCCTAACAGGGCTGCATAATCGTAACTACCTAGATGCTCACCTCGAAAATATGGTGCGCGATTCACTTGCGAATCATCGTCCGTTGTCGTTGATGATGATGGATATGGATCACTTTAAATTAGTGAATGATAATTATGGCCATGATAGTGGCGATAAGGTGCTGCAACAGCTAGCAAAATTGCTTCAAGTTGAAGTTCGTACTGCTGATCTTTCTGCCCGCTTTGGTGGCGAAGAATTTGTTATCGTGATGCCTGGTACGAAAATGGAAGATGCGATTGAAACCGCTGAGCGTATTCGTAACCGTATTGCGACAACTCCTTTCGAGATTCCGCATGAAGTGGGAACTATCAATAAAACGGCTAGTTTTGGCATTAGCACGCTCAATCCGATGGGCGATACAGGCAAAGATTTGCTCAAACGCGCTGACACTGCCCTTTACGACGCAAAAGAATCTGGTCGTAATAAGGTGCTAACTGCGAAAGCGCAATAATCTAACTCTTTGATATTTAAGGGTTCACTATTTCTATGTTCACAAAAGCTTAACATTACTCGGCACCAATATTTGGTAGAATAATGGTGAGGTATTATGCCTCATTAAAAATTATGGCTTATAGTATAGAACATACAGTGAACGAAGGACTCTACGCAGCAAAGCGTGGGGGGCGCTATTTTGGCGGGCAATTCGCGCGTATTGGTTTGCGTGTAATGACTGCTGTTGGTGCTACTATGGCGGGGGTTTCAGGCTCAGCAGGTGCACTCTATTTAACGGGTTTAATGGGTATTGGTACTGGGGTAGGGCTGCAAGCGTACCTTAATCATAAAGATTTTGAACATAGCAAAGATGCCCTTGCCAGCATGTATAAGAACGAAATTTCCTCTTATTTGGGTAGGGATATTAAATCTATTACCGTGCAGCATCTAGAGCAATTTGCCGAAACAAACCCTAGTATGCATGAGCATATTGAAAGAGAACGCAATAAACGTAATGTTAATACTGGCGTATGGGTGGCCGCAGGGGCGCTAGGTTTTATGGCTTCTGCTGCGGTAATTGCAACAGGGTCAGTCGCAATTTTAGCGGGTGTGGCTGGCCTTGCGACTATTTTAGCTGTCCGTCCGCTTATACAAATTGCGGGCGATAATATGTATCAACTCAACGAACCCACAACGGTTGATATGATTAAATCGCTAGAGTTGAATCTAACTAGGGCAAGATCAGTTAGCCAAGCGCAAGTGATGGAGGTTTATATTTCAGCCTCCCCCGCGATGAGTAAGCAAGTTGAGCAACAATATGGTGCGAAATTCTCGCAACTCGACCTGACGAGCCAGCAACATATTATCAACCAACATGGCGATAATGTGATGCTTGATGAGGTGACTCAAGCGATTAACGAAAACCGTATGAATGCACGTGAGCTTACTTTCCGCGTGCATGGAAAAGTATCGGGCGCTTATCCAGATCCAAGCTATAAAGAGCAATGGAATGCGGGGGTTTCGCAAGCTAAAGAGCGTGCGCAAGCTATCCAGCAAAATGTAACGCAAAAAGGTCAGCAGGCATTTTCAACGGTGAAAAACCTTGTTTCACGCGGAGCATCTAAAGAGCTAGTCGAGCCAGAGCAGCCGCTAACTAAATTTCAAGACGCAGAGTTAGCGCGCCGCGCTTCTCCTGCTGCAGCACAGCAACGGGGCAGTTAAACGCGCTTTCTTACATAGCTGCCAGGGGCGGCTTCAATCGAGTTTTTAATCTTTCGTGCCGGCATTTGCTTGCCGTTACGTGCGACTAGCCATTTCGCCCAATCGCCCCACCACGAGCCTTCATGCGCTGTGCTGCCTTCTAGCCAATCATTCTCATCGCCTTGCAAATTTTCGTTGCTGCGCCAGTTATATTTATTTTTATGCGGTGGGTTCACCACGCCTGCAATATGTCCGCTTCCTGAGAGTACAAAGCGCTTTTCGCCTTTATAGAATTTTGTGGCAGCGTAAGTCGCCTTCCACGGTGCAATATGATCCTCTTGGGCAGCCAACATATAAGAGGGAGTATCAATCACATTTAAGTTAATCTTCTTGCCTGCTAGCGTCAGCTTGCCTTTGGCAAGGCTGTTGTTTAGATACATTTCACGCAAATAAAATAAGTGCATTTTGGCAGGCATACCTGTGACATCGCCATTCCAAAAGAGCAAATCATAGGACATAGGTGTTTTGCCCAGCAGGTAATTATTCACCACGAATGACCATATTAAATCTTGCGGGCGTAGCGCGTTAAAGATGGCTGCCATTTCGTTGCCTTCAAGGTAACCACGTTCTTCGAGTGTTTTTTCCATTGCTTTTAATTGCGAATCGTCGGTAAATATTTTTAAATCGCCAGCCGATTCAAAATCGACCAAGGTGGTTAGGTAACTGGTTGATGCGATGCAATCGGCTTTCTTGTTTTCTTTCAGCCATGCAGCCAAACAAGCCGTTAGCGTGCCGCCCAGGCAATAACCTGTTAGGTGAAGTTGCTTTTGTTCAGTTAGTTTTAGCACTTGTTGCGCCGCGGCCCATGTGCCTTGCATCATATAATCTTCAAAATCGATAGATTGATGGCTTTTATCAGGGTTCACCCACGAAATAATAAAGACCGTAAATCCTTGTTCGGTTAGCCATTTCACCATCGAATTTTCAGGCTGCAGGTCGAGCACGTAATATTTATTTATCCATGCAGGGGTAATTAGAATGGGAGTTTGATAGACCTTTTCAGTCAGCGCTTCGTACTGAATAAGCTGCATTAAATCATTTTCGAACACCACGCTGCCTTTAGTGCAGGCTATATTTTCTCCTATAGTAAAAGCATCTTCTGGCGTCATGGTAATACGACCAAGCTCCAAATCATGCAGCAGGTTTTCTAGCCCATGAATAAGGCTTTCGCCGTTGGTTTCCATCGATTGCTCAAGTACTTCAGGGTTGCTCCACGGGTAATTACTCGGCGAGATAGCATCGCGCCATTGCTTGCCGTAAAATTCCACTAAATGTGCGCTACGAGGATCTAAATTGTCATTAGCTTTCAGTAGCGTATCGTCAATTAACTGTGCGGTTGCTTGGTATTGTTCCTTTAAATTTTGATAGAATGGGTTAGATGTCCATAAATCATGGCGAAAGCGGCGATCGTTATTTTCGGCTTTTTCAGCGGGTTCAGAGCCATCCATAAATTGCTGCAAATGCTGTTGGCTAATCTCAATCGAATTCTGCCACCAATCTAGCCCCGCTTGCGCCATATCTTGCGGATTTTGCTGCATTAAATTCTGTTGGAAGGTCATGAAGGCTTGCCCAACCTGCTGTGCCAAAGGTTCGTTTGTATCTTGATGCACAGAGCTAAATTCTGATAGTTTATCAACAACTTGAGGCCACATTTGTGCGGCAATCTCAAGATTTCGCATAAAAGCACTAGGGTCAAATTTACTATTCATTTTTGTTGAGTTTCTCATTGCGTTTCTAGATGTTTCGTTTAAGTTTCTGTTGCGTAATTACACTTTGCGGATGGAAAAACTACCATAAATTGCTTGTTCATGCATTTCTATTTTTCCGTCAAAAAGATGAAGGTGACTGCGGCAGGAGAATATAAAAATAATAGAATAAAACAACAGGGTATATCATGGCTAATCGTCTTGCCTCTCATTCGTTCAAAATTGCCTTATTTGCGGGCATTGCTGCTTGTGTCACGCTTTCAGGTTGCAATAAACTTGGTTATGGCGAGGTGCGTACAGCGCCCGAAGGTCAGGCCCAGCTAGGCCCTAAACGTATGCCCGCGAAGAATCGTGCGGCCATACAAATGAGTGCCAACGCAAAGCAGCAGCAAGCGCCCAGCATGCAGCAACAACAGCAAATGATGCCGACTTACCCACAGCAACCAATGGTTCAGCAGCAGCCAATGGTTCAACAGCAGCCGATGATGCAGTATCAACAGCAGCCGACGATGCAGCAGCAAGCAGCCCCCACACCGCAAATGCAAGCGCCTCAAGCTCCTGTAGCATCGCCTTATGGTGGTGGTTCGCAAAGCTATCAGCCGCCTGTAGCGCCTGCGCCGCAATCATCTTATAATATCCCTTACGATTTTAGCCCTGGTAGCTATTATGCTGCCGAAGCTGAGATGGGCTATCAAACTCCGTCTAACACAGGCCTCGCGCGCACTGTTAGCGCCACTGATTATTATTCACAAGATATTACGGGCGCTCCTGTGCCACAGCAGCCTATGTTAAGCCCTGCACAAATGATTCATAGCGAGCAATATCCGCATCAGCAGCAGCAAC
>JALZUV010000316.1 GCA_023301245.1 Rickettsiales bacterium | reverse complement strand
CTTTCAAAAATATGGCTCCAAAGTTCTTCCGTCACATGCGGAACAATGGGGGCGAACAGGCGTAGGATTCCATCCAAACAATGGTGGATGGTGTAAACGGCGCTCATTTGTCCGTCTTTATCAGTGCCCGCTTCATCGTAAGCACGCTTCTTGATAAGTTCTAAATAATTATCGCAAAAGTCATTCCAGAAGAAATCTTCAATGGCGCGCAAGGCGGATGCATATTCATATTGTTCAAATTCAGCCGTGGCTTTTGCTGTGGCATGATGCAAGCGCGAGATTATCCATTTATCGAGCGTGGCCGTAATTTCTTGCGGTTCGCCCTCGAGTTTTTCCAAATGAATGGCGGCAAACTTGGTGGCATTCCACAGTTTATTGACGAGTTTTTTGCCAATCTTTAACAGGTCGCGACTGAAGGCAGTATCTTGGCCTAGTTTCGACGTGCTCGCCCAATAGCGTACTACGTCGGAGCCATGCTCTTCAATCAGCGCAATGGGGGTAACCACATTGCCTTTCGATTTGCTCATTTTGGTTTTATCTTCGGCCAAGCACCAGCCTGAAATCATCAGGTTTTTCCACGGAATAACATCGCCATGCAGATGCGATTTTACGATGGTATAAAATGCCCATGTGCGGATAATTTCATGCGCTTGCGGGCGCATATCGGCAGGGTAGAGCTTGCTGTGGCGCTCCGAATCTATCGCCAGTTCAGAAGTAATTGCCTTACTGCTAAGCTGCGGCGAGATGGACGAGGTCGCCCATGTGTCCATCACGTCAATATCAGCATCAACTTCATCGCGACTATAGCCAGCGGGTAGTTCAACTAGTGGGTTGCAGGGTAGTTGGTCAGGCGTGGCGATGAGCACTTTGCCTGTCTCGCCTGCGCGTTTGGAATACCAAATAGGAAACGGCACGCCAAAATAGCGCTGGCGCGAGATGCACCAATCCCAGCTTAGGCCGTCAATCCATTGGTCCATGCGTTTGGCCATCCACTCAGGATGCCAATTACATTCGGCGCTTTTGGCTTTTAGTTCGGCCTTTTTATCCATCACCTTCACAAACCATTGTGGGGTGGGGATGATTTCGAGCGGCGCGCCTGAGCGTTCCGCACATTTAACGGCGTGGGTGATGGGCTTAGCTTCAAGCAATAGGCCTGCTTCATCGAGTTGTTTGATAATTTCTTCACGCGCCATTTTAGCTTTTTTATTGGCCATCCATTCAGGCGCGCCTTCAAATTCAATTTTGCCATATTTATTGAGGATGAGTTTTAGTTCTAAATCATGCTTACGCCATTTTTCAATATCGGCTTCATCGCCGAAGGTACAGCACATCATGATGCCTGTTCCTTTGTCGATTTCTACGGAGTCATCTTCCAAAATAGGAACTTTAACGCCGAATAGAGGCGTGACCGCCTGCTTGCCTTTTAGGTGCTGGTAGCGGCTATCATCAGGATGATAAAACACGCCGACACAAGCGGGGATAAGCTCTGGGCGGGTGGTGGCGATGGTTAGCTTTTCGTCTGAACCTTCCACGCCGAAATGGATATCGCAGAAATGGCTGGGCAGTTCTTTATCTTCTACCTCGGCTTGGGCGATGGCGGTTTGGTCGATAGGGTCCCACAGCATCGGCTCTAGCTTGCGGGTTACTTCACCTTTTTGGAATAAATCGAGGAAGCTGAGTTGTGAGAGCTTGCGGCTTTCTTCGCTTACCGTGTGGTACTCTTGTCGCCAATCAACGCTAAGCGCAGTAGATTGGAATAGCGAACGATAGGCTTTGCGCGACTCGTCCGACACTTCCATACAATCTTTAATAAACTCTTCGCGGCTTTCGTAGCGCGAGGCGGTTTTCTTTTTCGCTTTTTCGACTAAGCGTTCGGTGGGGAGGCCATTATCGTCAAAACCCATCGGGTAGAATACAGTTTTGCCGTTCATGCGCTGCCAGCGGGCGACAAAGTCGGCCTGACAATAGCTGAATACATGCCCCATATGCAGGTGGCCGCTAACGGTGGGCGGTGGGGTGTCGATAACGAATGTATCGGCGCGCGCGGCGCTTTCATCCCAATGGTAGGTTCCGTTTTCTAGCCAGTGAGACTGCCAGCGTTGTTCGGTGGCAGTCGTATCATATTTTTGAGGAAGTTCTTTCATGCAGGCAAACTAGCGCCCGCATCTATTGTAGGCAAGGCACAAAAGCGACAATAGGGCTAGACAAAGCAAAATATTCTGGTAGTAAAGCCATTCCAATTTTGTGCGGATGTGGTGGAATTGGTAGACACGCTAGATTTAGGTTCTAGTGCCGCGAGGCGTGAAGGTTCAAGTCCTTTCATCCGTACCATTTATTTCCCTTAGTTTAGATTGAAATTCCCTTTTACAGGGGGATGCTCCTCTATTGGTATTTAACCCATCATAAAAAAGCGAAGCTGACGGTTACGCCAACTTCGCTTTTAAACATTCATCTTATAGACGAATTACATCGTTGGAATTGTTGGCATTTTTTCTTTTATGGCTGATTTTACCGCTGATTTTACGGGATCAGATCCTGTGACGACTGATTTTACTTGCTCAGCTCCTTTGATTACTGATTTTACTTGGTCAGCGCCTTCTGCCGCAGCTTTTGCTTGGGCAGCAGTTTTGCCTTCCATGCCTTCGCATGTGCCTTTTACAACATATTTCCACTCGTTTGGATCGTTGTCTACAGCTGCTTGGCCAGCGCAACCGTGTTTGCCATCTAGGCTACCACAGTCATTTTTACCTGCTTCGGCAACGCCGTAACATTTTTCCATACTAGGTTTTGCGGCAGTTGCCTCGTTGTTGCTAAGGGTGAATGCACCGAAAGCGGCTACGGCTAGTGTTGCGGGAATAATAAATTTAGCTTTAGTGTTCATAAGATCTCTCCATTAATTTATTTTCTTAAAGCGCTATTGTTATAGCAGATTATTAGAGCAACTAAAAATCATTTACTCAACGCCTACTTCGCTGTAGCCGTACCATTCATTACAAATCACTTCAATTTAGAATTTTAGAAATTAATATGACCAATAAAATCAGTAATCCTATGTGGGGTGGGCGCTTTAGCGGTGGCCCTGCCAAAATTATGGAGCAATTAAATGCTTCGATAGATTTTGATAAACGGTTATACAGCCAAGATATTGCAGGTTCGCTTGCTCATGCGGCGATGCTGGCGAAGGTCGGTATTTTAACCGATGACGAGGCGTTGCAAATCTGTACAGGCCTGCAAGAAATTAAAGCTGAAATTGAGGCGGGCGAGTTTGAATTTAGGCCTGAGCTAGAAGATATTCATATGAATATTGAATCGCGCTTGATTGAAAAAATCGGTGCAGTGGCAGGTAAACTCCACACTGCACGTTCGCGCAACGACCAAGTGGCGACTGATTTTCGCCTATGGACGCGCGATGCGATTGATGGGCTAGATGGCGATTTGCAAAATTTGCAAGCAGCGCTGATAGACCAAGCGGAGAACCATGCTGATACAGTGATGCCCGGTTATACGCACCTGCAGCCTGCACAGCCTGTTACTTTCGGCCATCATCTGCTGGCCTATGTCGAAATGTTTGGCCGTGATAGAAGCCGCCTAAGCGATGTTCGCAAACGTTTAAACGAATGCCCGTTAGGTTCAGCGGCACTTGCGGGCACAGGCTTTGCGATTGACCGCGAACAAACTGCCGCTGCCCTTGGGTTCACCAAGCCCACCGCCAATTCGCTCGATGCAGTTTCTGACCGCGACTTTGCGTTGGAATTTTTAAGCGCTGCGGCCATTGCCGCTATGCATCTTTCGCGTTTAGGCGAAGAGCTGGTGTTATGGGGCACTCCTGCCTTTGGTTTTGTGACTCATTCGGATAGTTTTTCGACGGGAAGTTCTATCATGCCGCAAAAGAAAAACCCCGATGCGGCGGAATTAGTGCGCGGCAAAATTGGCCGCATCGCTAGCCAGTTCGATAGGTTGTTGCTGGTGATGAAAGGCCTACCACTGGCCTATAATAAAGATACGCAAGAAGATAAAGAACCTGTGTTTGAAGCCGCCGAACAGCTCTCGCTTTGCTTACAAGTAACGGCGGGCATTATTGCTGAATTAACCGTGCATAAAGATAAAATGAAGGCCGCTTGCGCTGATGGGTTTTTAACGGCGACGGATTTAGCCGATTGGCTCGTGCGCGAATTGGCAATGCCTTTCCGCAATGCCCATCATGTGACCGCTGCCGCTGTGCAAATGGCGCAAACGAAAGGCTGCCAATTGCATGAACTATCGTTAGAAGAACTGCAATCGGTTGAGTCGAATATTTCGGAGAAAATATTCGAAGTGCTTTCCATTGAAGCCTCGGTAAGTAGTCGCACTAGCCTTGGTGGCACCGCACCTGTACGCGTGAAAGCTGCCGTGCAAAGCGCAAAGAAAGAATATCTTTAAGGGAGTGAGGGGAGGGGTTTAAACTTCTCGGCCAACTTGTGGTTTATAAAGTTCTGCCAATGCTTTGTCGGACCAATTTTTCGCTTTTTCCACTTCGCCCGTCAGCGCCTCGTTAATGTGATCAGAGATATCTTTGGCTTCCATTTGTTCCATGCCTAATTCGCGGCGAGTGGCTAGATATTCAGCCACCATTCCTACCATCAATTGTTGAGACTCTTCAGGTTGAGCGCGCACAATTTCGGCCACATCAGCATAAAGATGTGCTTTGGCTTTATCGCCCATATTGCCAGTAACACCACTGCTTTTTGAAGTGGTTGATAATACGCCTGCACCAAAAATATAGGTTGATAATGCTGCTACGCGCCAGCCAAATAGGCTCTTAAATTCGCTTATTTCGCTACGTTTTTTATTGAATTTTTTATAATCTGGATTGTTATAAGTTTGATGATCTTCATAAACGCTTACAGCAGAAAAGGCGTTATTGCCTAAGTAAAAGCCTGAGGTTACTTTATTTGCATTGCCCTGCGCCCAACGAGATATTTTATCCATTGTTGATTTTGGTGGGCCAAGTTTTGCTAATTGTTCAGGAGTTTTCTCTTTTAAAAGTACTCCTGCAAGTGCGCCTGTGAGAACAGAAATACCCATTCCCAATGTGCCGATTTTTTTCTCAGGACCTTTAAAATCTTTCAAACCGCTTTGAATGAGGCCAGTTGCGCCTAATGCAAAACATGCATGCATAATTTCTGAAGGATATTCATAAGCGAAATCTTCAATTTTTTTGAGGACGCTTTTGTTTTTCTCACGTAAGGCAATTTCTAATGCATCGCCTTCAAGCTTCACGCCTTGGTCGTGCAGGTAGCTGGCTAGTTTATCTTCTAGCGCGGTAAATTCTTTTTCTAAAGGGCGGTTACCAAAAAATGCCATCGCCGCGCCACCAAGACCCCAAATAACCATGCCGCCAAATTCTGACTTGGCACCTTCTTTTTGAGATTGTAGATTGCTAATTTCTTCAGCATTCGCTAGGCGCGATTCTTCAGTTGCCATTAAGGGAGCTAACTCTTGGTCGACGCCTTTAATAACGCTGATACCACGCCCCGCCATTGCAGCATCGGCGGCTATATAGCTCCACCCTACTACTTTGCGTAAATTTTGTTTAAACCAGCTTGCTTCTTGTTCAACTTGTATATTTTGATATGCCATAGTCTATTAAACTAGCAGCTAAATGTTACAGTCTTGTTAAGAGGTGCTAAATTTGTTAGTTATATGCCTCATTTTTAAAGGAACTGTCATGGAAAACACGCAGAAACTCGCAATGGAAGCTAAAGCTTGGCCATTCGCAGAAGCGAAAAAACTTGTTGAGCGTTTTAAAAAGACACCTCCGCTTAAGGGATATGCGCTGTTTGAAACAGGTTATGGCCCTAGTGGCCTGCCGCATTTAGGCACTTTTCAGGAAGTGGCGCGTACTTGTATGGTCATGCGCGCGTTTGAAGAAATGAGCGATATACCCACTAAACTCTTCTGTATTTCAGATGATATGGACGGCATGCGTAAAGTTCCTGAGAACTTACCGATGCAAGAAATGCTGGAAGAAAACCTCCATAAGCCCTTAACGCACGTGCCTGACCCCTTCGGTACGCACGATAGTTTCGGCGACCATATGAATGGCAAGCTGAACGACTTTCTTGACCATTTTGGTTTTGATTATGAATTTAAATCGGCCACTGACCTTTATAAAGACGGCACTTACGATGCGATGCTAAAACGCGCTTGCGAGCGCTATGATGCTATTATGAAAGTGATGTTGCCAAGCCTTGGCGAAGAGCGTCAGAAAACGTATTCGCCTTTCTTGCCCATTTCACCCTCCACTGGCCGTGTGCTTTATGTGCCGATGAAGTCGGTTGATAAAGAAAACCATACTATCACTTTTGATGATGAAGATGGCACCGAACATACGATTCCCGTCACAGGTGGCCAATGTAAGCTACAATGGAAACCTGATTTTGGTATGCGTTGGGCGGCGTTGGAAGTTGATTTCGAAATGTATGGTAAAGATCATCTGGTGAATGGGAAACTCTATTCTGCCATTTGTCGTATTCTTGGTGGCACGCCGCCTGAGCAATTTAGTTACGAATTATTCTTGGATGATAAGGGCGGTAAAATTTCAAAATCTAAGGGTAATGGCCTGACAATTGATGAATGGCTTACTTACGCACCGCGCGAATCGCTCAGCTATTATCTGTTCCAATCGCCGAAAAAAGCCAAGCGTTTGTACTTTGATGTGATTCCGAAGGCAGTGGATGATTATCGCACGCATCTGGATAAATATTGGAGCCAAGATGATGTTACTAAATTGGATAATCCTGTTTGGCACATTCATCAAGGCAACCCGCCCGAAACCGATATTTCTGATATTAGTTTTGCATTATTGTTGAATTTGGCCAGCGTGTGTAACCCTGAAGATAAATCGGTTCTATGGGGGTTCATCCAGCAATATGCGCCCCAAGCTTCGGCTGAGAAATTCCCACGGCTTGATGCGTTGGCAGGCTATGCCGTGCGCTATTATCACGATTTTGTGAAGCCCACGAAAAGCTATCGCGCTGCCACCGAACAAGAACAAGCGGCATTGACCGATCTTGCTAAATTGCTCGAAACGCAAGGCAGTAAAAGCGATGTGCCTGACGATGAAACGTATAGCAGCTTCCTAATGAGCCATGTGTACACCGTTGGCCGCGAACATTACGGCAAAGAAAATATGCGCCAATGGTTTAAAGCCATGTACGAAGTGCTGCTAGGGCAAGATCAAGGCCCGCGTATGGGAAGTTTCATCGCGCTTTACGGCGTTGAGCCAACTTTGGCGCTTATGCATAAAGCCTTAAAAGGCGAAGATTTAGCCGCATGAGTTTCTTAAAAATTGCCGAAAACTACGATGCTTTTTTATGCGACCTTTGGGGCGTGATTCATGATGGAGACAATCTTTATCCCAACGTATTAGAATCGCTCGAAGCGCTGCATGATATGGGGAAAGATGTTTTGTTCCTTTCAAATGCCCCACGTTTGGCGGAGAGCATCTTTACACGCATGGATACAATGGGCGTTAAGCGCGAATGGTATAAAGGTGGCATGACTAGTGGCGAGGCTGCAATTAAGCACATGCAGAATTTATACGAAATGAAAGAGGGAGGCCAGCAGGCCGACTCAGCCCTGAGCGTGAGCGAAGCGAACAGCCCATCGTCGAGCCCAGTAGGGCGAGCGGGGGCAATAAAATATTACTACCTTGGTTTGGAAAAAGACGAACCGATGCTGGATGATATGCCGCAGCAGCGCGTAGATAATATCGCCGATGCTGATTTGCTTTTAAATGGTAATTTTGAAGCGCTGGGTGACACCATGCCTGATGTTATGCCTTACCTAGAGCAAGCCATTGCCAAGAAGCTGCCGATGCTTTGCATCAACCCTGATATGGAAGTAACCAAGCTTGATGGCACGCAAATTTTATGTGCGGGCTATATTGCGCAAGAATATAAAAAGATCGGCGGCACGGTTGAATATGTCGGCAAGCCTTATCCGTTTATTTATGAATTAGGTATGGAGCTTCTCGGTAACCCACCGAAAGATAAAGTGCTCATGATTGGCGATAATGTGATGACCGATATTAAAGGCGGTAACGCATTTGGTATTGATACGGTGTTTATCACCCAAGGCATTTTGCAAAATCAAAAAGGCGATGAAACGCCGTTAGAATATTGCCAAGCGCGTGGAATTATTCCGACGCATATTACCACTAGCCTATAGCCAGTCTGGCATTTTTTGGTTCTGTATCATCTCATCATAACTTGGGCGTTCCCGCACGACTGCCCATTTATCGCCACTGACCATCACTTCGGCAATAAGCGGGCGAGCGTTATAATCGTTGCTCATGCTTGCGCCATAAGCGCCAGCCGAACGAAGGGCAATTAGGTCATCCACCTTTGGGGTTGGTAGGGGGCGGTCTTTGCCGAATATATCGCTACTTTCGCATACAGGGCCAACAATGTGATGATGGGTGATGGCGTTATCATTCTGCATTACAGGAATAATTTCATGATAGGCTTCGTAAAGCGAGGGGCGCATTAGGTCGTTCATCCCTGCATCGCAAATTACGTAATTATCTTTTAGGTGAATAATTTTGCTGATCATAATGCCTGCGTTGGCGGCAATCATGCGGCCTGGTTCAAACAATAATGTGCCTTTAAATTCGCCAATTTCTTCGGCCACGGCTTTGGCATAATCGGTGGGTAGCGGCGGCGTTTGTTCTTCATCGCCATAAGGCACGCCAAGGCCGCCCCCAAGGTCGAGCGTTTGAATATCATGCCCAGCGGCGCGTAGCTCGTTGGTCATTTTTAAAATAGCGCGGAAGGCTTGGCGGAACGGGGTGAGTGACGTTAACTGCGAACCAATATGCATCGACACGCCTTGTACTTTTAAATGGGGCAGGCTGGCGGCATAATCGTAAGCCTCGCGCACTTCAGCAAAGGCGATGCCGAACTTGCTTTCTTTTTGCCCTGTGGAGATTTTCTCGTGAGTTTGTGGGTCAACCGCGGGGTTAACACGTAAAGCCACGGGTGCTTGTTTACCCATGCTGCCTGCCACTTCATTTAGTAAGGTGAGCTCTGATTTTGACTCAGCATTAAATTGGAATATGCCTTGCTCCAGCGCGTAAACCATCTCTTCACGCGTTTTTCCTACGCCTGAAAAGACGATGTTTGATGCGGGGATGCCTGCTTTTAGACTTTTAAAAATTTCACCGGCGGAAACCGTATCGGCGCCGCAGCCTTGTTGGGCAAGAGTTTTTAATACGGCTAAATTGCTATTGGCCTTCACCGCAAAAAACACTTTATGGTTAATGTCGGCTAGCACATCGTTAAATACGTTAAAATGACGAATGAAGGTGGCACTAGAATAGCAATAAAATGGCGTACCAACACTGGCCGCTATTTCTGAAATGGCGATGCCTTCTGCATGAAGTTCGCCGTTTTTATAAGTGAAATGATCCATGGTTTAAGCATGTAGAGGGCGCAAATGCCTCTGTCAATTTGTACGCCGCAGTCTATAGTCGATTTCATGAATCAAGCGACTCCACAATCCATCCTTAAAGAGTATTACGGCTACGATGCTTTTCGCGGCGACCAAGCCAACATTATCGACCATGTGGTAGAGGGTGGTAGTGCATTTGTGCTAATGCCAACGGGCGGTGGTAAGTCGCTTTGTTATCAAATTCCATCCATGCTGCGCGACGGGGTAGGGGTGGTTATCTCGCCACTCATCGCCTTGATGCAAGATCAGATTACGGCGTTGGAACAGTTAGGGATTTCCGCCGCTGCCATTAATTCATCCATGCCGATGGAGCAGGTGAATGAGGTGATGGCGCGTCTAAAAGCCAATGAGCTAGATATGCTCTATGTCGCGCCTGAGCGCATGGTGCTGCCGCAATTTATGGAGATGCTAGAGGGGTGTAAACTCGCGCTTTTCGCCATTGATGAGGCGCATTGTGTTTCGCAATGGGGGCATGATTTCCGCCCCGATTATGCGGCGCTCTCTATACTGGCCGAACGTTTCCCCAACGTGCCGCGCATTGCGCTGACTGCCACCGCCGATGCGCCAACCCGCAAAGATATTATCGAGCGGCTAAGTTTAGCCGAAGGCCGCCATTTTGTCAGCGGCTTTGACCGCCCAAATATTCATTATGGCATTATTGATAGAAGCAACGCCAAACAGCAGTTATGGAAGTTTTTGCAAAGCAAACATGCTGAACATTCTGGCATTGTTTATTGCCTGTCGCGCAAAAATGTAGATGACACGGCGGATTGGCTGCGCACACAAGGCGTGAATGCGCACCCTTATCATGCGGGGCTAGATGCGCAGGTTCGCAAAGCCAATCAAGATAAGTTTCTGCGTGAAGAAAAAGTGGTGATGGTAGCCACCATCGCCTTTGGTATGGGGATAGATAAACCCGATGTGCGCTTTGTAGTGCATATGAATAGCCCCAAAAATATCGAGGCTTATTATCAAGAAACAGGCCGTGCAGGGCGCGATGGTTTGCCCGCCGAAGCTATGATGATTTACGGGCTGGATGATGCCGCCAAGCAACGCGGCTGGATTGAAAATTCTGACGCGCCTGACACCCAAAAACGTATTGAACATCAAAAGCTCAACTCGCTGCTGGGGCTATGCGAAGCGGCTAGTTGTCGTCGTCAAATTCTGCTGAGTTATTTCGGCGATGCATCGCAACCGTGCGGCAATTGCGATAATTGCGATACGCCACCTGCGATGTTTGATGCAACGGTAGCGGCACAAAAAGCGCTCTCGGTCGTGTTTCGTACAGGGCAGCGTTTTGGGGTGGGATATCTTATTAGCGTGCTGCTGGGAAAGTCCGATGCGCGTATGGAAAAATTCGGCCATGACCAACAAAGTACCTTTGGCATTGGCGAAGAATTTAATAAATCGCAATGGCAGAATATTTTCCGCCAATTGGTCGCGCTTAATTTACTAAAGGTCGATGTAACAGGCCATGGAGGTATTAGTATTACTGAACAAGGTGGCACTTTTTTGCGCGAAAAAGAGAGCTTAAATTTACGTGAAATGTCCAAAGAAGTGACGGAGAAAAAATCGCGTACTCGTACTGCTCCTGCCACGTTAAAAAGCGATGCTGACCAAGAGTTGTTTGATAGCCTAAAAACTGCACGTGCAGCCTTAGCGAAAAAAGCGAATGTGCCTGCTTATGTGATTTTCCACGATAAAACTCTTGTTGAAATTGCGAAGAATAAGCCGCAAAATTTAGATGAGATGTTAGAAGTCAGCGGCATTGGTCAAGCGAAGTTGGAAAAATACGGCGCGGCGTTTTTAAGCGTTATCCACGATTATGCGCAGGCGGCATAATATCGCCAAGCGATTGCGTTGAAATATCTTTTTCTTCTGGCATGCGCACATCTGTTTTATGCCCGCAAGCAGAGAGTAAAAACGCAACTATCATTAAATATCTCATGACGAAGCCTTTATGCAATCTTGAATAGGTCAGATTGGTTTTGGCTTGTTTTACCCATTTCTTGATCGGTCAAAGGAATAGAGTAATCGCCTGTAAAGCAAGCATCGCAATAAGCGGGCGAGTCATC
>JALZUV010000315.1 GCA_023301245.1 Rickettsiales bacterium | reverse complement strand
GGCTGGGCAACGGCCACGCCTGAAGACGTTTTTGATTGGTGCTGTTGCCTTGACTCGCAAGGCAACGGTACAACGTGGGTACACGACCGGTCTTGCCCCAACGTAGGAGTAGCGAGCGGCGGTACATGTCCTCCGGAGAGTAATTGCGCTAAGCGGTATGCGGCAGGATCTATGGACAAGGGGTGCGTTTCTAAGTTGCGAATGGCCATGCGGGAACAGCTGGGTAAGGTAGAGGAATGGGACCCGGTACAAAAGAAAGGTAACCCCTGTTCGAGCCCTCTAGTCGAATCCTACCTTACGTTTGTTGGCGAAGAACAAAAGCAGGTAGGTGTACCGGTAAAGCAAGCAGCGCCGATGCTGGCACATAACTTAACCCAGTTGTTGCAGAACATGCGGATTCAATCACAACTTGCCGAATCGTTGTCCCAACGGATCGCAATTACTAGAGACATCGCTCTTTACTCCTTGGCATTTTACTCCATGAGGAGGGGCTTCGACCTATCATTTACCCTGGGTTCGCGGGTTTTGCGGCTGCCCGAATCGGCGGGTTTGATCTTTAACTTCCATTTCGGGAAGACACTGCGGAAGTCGGTCGAAGCAGTGGTGGTTTTGGCAGACACAGAGCACCCGCAAATCTGTGCTTTTCGGGGGGTTACAGAGTACATCTCTGCGGCACTTGCTATCGGGTGGGACCTAACGGCAGGGTACTTATTCCCGGTAGTGGAGTCGACCGGTGGACGGGGAACGGTACCCCTGACGGCTCCTCGTATGACGGCCGCGTTGCAGGCGCACTTGCGGACGGCGGGGATGTCAGACCAGTTTACGATGCACTCCTTTCGAGTAGGAGGGTCGCTTAGCAAGTCTCTGGCAGGTACTGCAGTGGATGAGATCATGAAGATCGGGGGTTGGAAGACAGAACGCGTAGCACGGTATTACATTGGAGCGACTACTAGTGCCTCAGGGACCTTAAAGCGAACGCGCGATGAGAGTGATACGCGAGAAACCGACAGCAGGTACGCGACAGCCATCGACTTGCCTTTGTCGCCGGCTTTCCAGGAAGATTTTGCCGCGTGTCGACCGCGGTAGATTTGAGGTATATAGTAAAGTTTGGGTGAGACACCATACCCAGATAATCCAGTGGTCAGCGAAGAGTATGAACAAAGAAGCAACGAAGTATGGGTAGGACCACTGGCTGGGGGCAGGAGGCCTCAACTAATCCAATACTTACTTTAAATGATATGCGAAGGAGCAGAAGAATACTACAGTAATCTCGGGACAAAATCTACGGATCCAAATATGGAACAGGTGTGGGTCCAGGATTTAGGAACAGGAATGTCTTGAAGCAAGAGTCGCCCTCCGAAGCATTGCCCTTTTCAACGTATTCGAAGCGAGGAAAATATCAGCTGATACAAACTATACTGATAATAGTAAGGAAAGGATGCCCTCGTCTCGCACGACTCGCGCACGGGCCACGGCCTCATCCGCCGTCACCCCAGCGGCTACGCGGAGCCAAGGGGTGGCGCCGGTTCTACCGGCAGTGGATACGCCGGCTGCTCCGCCGCCAGCGGCTATTCCGACGGCACCGGCGAGGCAACCGAATTTTTCGGCGGCAGTATTGGTACCAAGTACCACCAGGTTCGAAGACCTCCCATGCTTAACCCCTGGGAGCTTGGGGGCAGGTACAATCTGCGAACCGTCGCGGGTCTTCACGGGCGACGCCGTAGCGTGCGACAAGATCCCGCAGTCGGCATTGGCCTTCCGCCTCTCGAGCGTGGTCACTGAGCTGCCCCCGGTGCCAGGCGCGCCCGACTTTCTGGCACTGGCAGTGCTGAGCCAGGCGGACGCAACGGTACGATCTGGAACAGGCGCAGCGACTTTCCGGGCTAGGCTAGCCCTGGCGGGCATAGCCGAGTATGCGGTACGGGTGGCACTGGCCAGCGGGCTCTTAAAAGAGTCCAATGGGTGCGTGGTGCTGCCTACCAAAGCCGAAGTGCACACTTACGCCAGGACGGAGGTCGGAGCTGCCCGTAGGGACGCAGCCGCGGGGGGGGGAGGAGCCTTGCAACCGCCACCCATCCTCGGTGGAGGTGGAAGTTCTGGGCCGCAAGCTGCGATGACGACAGCAGCAGCTGCTATTGGCCCGCCCAGCACTGCTGCTGTTGGAGCCGGGGCGAGCACGGATTCGAGCCGCGTCAACGCCTTGCCGCAGGACGACGCGGACCTCATCGACCTGTTCACCACGCCACACGCGAACTACGAGGTAAGAGTTACTACAGCAGCAGCGACGGCGAGGGCTTATAGGGCCCCAGCGGCTAACAGGATCGCCTGGTATTTTATTTTAGTTTCTTTGCTTTTTCTCTTTTCACGAACAGGCTGACGCACGCATGAGACGATCTATTGTAGTTGTGTGGTAGGCTGGTTATGATAGGCGACGCAACCCAGACCTAGCTGCGGTCGGTGGGGTACACCTGACCTGGATCACAAGTACGATCGACTACGTGTAGCATTAACGCCTATCGCACCCATAGCACTCGCACGTTAGAGCGGCCACATTGCTCATTTACAGCAGCACAGTGCTCGCGGGTCGGTGGAACCATCCCAGATAATTACCAGGTATATACACAAGCGCAGAAAAAGGCCCGAGTGACACACCCACACGTATACTGTATACTACACAGGCCGGCCCAATTGGGTGATTTCAGTAGCGGTTGGCCGGCGCCAGTTGTAGAGCAGTTTGGGGCGTATCCTTGCTACTGGGCGATCTCTCGACCCCGCGTGCGGTGGTCGACGGAGAACAAAACTAGTCACAGCAGTATAAGTTCGATGATACTCGGGGGGTGGCAGTAGTTACACGCGGATCTACTCTGCCTGACCTGGTCAATATTTTCTACTGTTCGGGGAGCAGTAATTACGCGCCGTGCATCGACGGCTGGCTGTTGTTATACCTCTTTCATAATAATACCATATAACAACATCAACAAGTGCTGAAACGAGGCTCTACGGGGCCACAAGAAATTTCTGAAGGATACTGCTGTTGGGGTTCCTCGCGGGACATTTAGTCTTTCCACCCGACTGCTGTTGTTGTGGTTATACATTGCTCATAATAGTACCACACAGCTTGCAAAGACGAGTATCGACCATCGATCGAACTCACACCTGACGCGGATCTACTCTGCCTGATCTGGTCAATCTTTTCTACTGTTCGGGGGGCAGTAATTACGCACCGTGCTTCGACGGCTGTGGTTATACTGTTTCTTTTTCATAATAGTACCATTACAGCATAAACAAGTGCTGAAACGAGGCTCTACGGGGCCACAAGAATGTTCTGTAGGATACTACTGCTGTTGGGTACGGGGTTCCTCGCGGGACATCTAGTCTTTCCACCCGACTAATACACCGAGAACACGGTTCCCCACGGTACAAACTGATATGTCTACCCTTCTACAGTGATATACCGAAGCACAATGGTCCCTCACGGGAAACCTGATATTTTATTTTACTTTATTTTATTTTATTTTACACCCGGGTAATACACCGCGAAGCGTTGTACCAGGTACAATATGGCTATCCACACATGTCACGCAGAGCATACCCAACATGATACAATGGTTTTATGCCGGTACGCGTACCGACAGGCAGTGCTTCGCTTTTCCTATTCTCGGTTGTGCGCTGTATACCGCGGCTGCCGCACGTACGTACTGCGTGCGTATGGCGCTTTGGCCGGGTAGCGTCGGTGCCAACACCCACACACGTCGAGCATAGCATACCCAACATGATATACAATGGTTTTATGCCGGTACGCGTACCGACAGGCAGTGCTTCCTTTTTCTATTATCAGATGTGCGCTGTATATCGCGGCTGCCGCACGTACGTACTGCGTGCGTATGGCGCTTTGGCCTCGTAGCGTATGTGCCAACGCCCACACACGGAGTCGAGCATAGCATAC
>JALZUV010000314.1 GCA_023301245.1 Rickettsiales bacterium | reverse complement strand
AACGCTTACAACGAGCGCGCGTAAATATATCAATGGTGGCTGGTTTAAAACGACTTTAATGCATCAATATTTATGGTGGAAGCAGAGACTATCTGCATGAAGCTAGGGCTTGGAATATTTGCAAAAACGACGGAGCTTTCACCCGTAAAAACACGGCTTGCTGCAGGCGTGGGCGAGGTGGAAGCTAAGGAATTTTACGCCTTAAGTGTGCAGGCAGTCGAAGCGACTGCGCAAGCGTTACCCGCTCATATTACGCCACATTGGACGGTAGCAGAAGAAGTGGGGGTGAGTTATCCGCAATGGAAAAACTTGCAATCATTCTGGACAGGTGAGGGTGGTTTAGGACAGCGTTTGCATCAAGTGTATCGTCGTCTTCAAAGCGAACATGGTGCGGCGATGTTGATGGGAACTGATAGCCCGCAACTTACACCTGCTGTGCTTGAGGGGGCGGCTTCGACACTCGCTACCTCTCCAAATAAATGTATCATCGGGCCTTGTGGTGATGGTGGATTTTATCTGTTCGCCGCTGCAATTGAAATTCCCAAAGAAGTTTGGTTGGCGGTTGAATATAGCCAAGATTCTACGCTGGAGCAGTTAGTCGCGCAGCTTGCGAAATATGAAATTGAGGTGGAGTTTTTGCCGACAGAACAAGATGTGGATTTCGCTGAGGATTTGCAAAAATTACGCGAAGATTTATCAAATAAACCTAAGCTTCTGCCCGCTCAAATGCGATTACTGGAGTGGTTAAACCGAACAGCTGCCACCACCTAAAACGCAGAATTTTGCGCAATGTTGGTGGTTGAGTTTTACGCTTCCAGCTGCTTGTTTGAGGGTGTTTCCCATTTCAAACTCTGCATCATAAGGCAGTAAGGTGCATGCCAAAACCGTTGGCTTTTCTGCGCCTTTGCGTTTGACGACCATGCGAGAGGTGGCGCACATCATGCTATCAGGGTTCACCTTTAGAATGTCCCAGCAATCAGTTGTGATTTCCGGAACTTCTGCTTTTTCGTCCATCTCAGGAAAGAGCATCAATTGTTTGTTATCTCTTGCATCAATATTCACGTTTAAATCAGCAAAGAGGGCGGCGAAGCCTGCGCGTAATTCAGTTTCATCTTCACCCCAGCGTGTGCGGCCTGCAATATCAATATGGAACCCTTGCGAGGAGAGCCATTGTAGGCCTTTGACCATCGGTTCCCATGTTTTAGCACCGCGTTCATCTTCATGCATGGCTTTGCTAAAGTGATCGACTGAAATACGGAGCGTCATTTGATTGCCAAAGCGTGCGAGTAAATCTAGCAGTGCCGCACGCTTTTGTTCCATCGGTTTCATCGCATTAGTCAGTACGAGCAACTTAAAGCCGCGCTCTAAAATCAATTCCATCATAGGGATGATATCAGGATTCATGAAAGGTTCACCACCCGTAATACCAATTTCTATCGTGCCGAGATTATCGCGGGAAATCTCATCAAGATACTCACGGGCTTCATCGAGTTTTAAATAAACGAGGCGATCATTTTTAGGGCTAGATTCAATATAGCAATTTTGACATTCAATATTGCACAGCGTGCCCGTATTTAGCCATAGGGTTTCTAGCTTGGTAAGGTCAACCCAAGCGCGTTGTTCGCCTTTGGCGGTGATATCAGGATTCGTAAATTTCATCATAATTGATCATTCGTAGCTTAATGAGTGAGCATTACAATATCCTAATGGAAGTCTTTGTTCGAGTGGAATTAAATGCAAAGGGTTGATTATGCAAGGAATCGTAGGACTTCTGGAAGGGTGCAAATCCCAGCAAGAGCAAGAGCACCATGTTTCAGTAAATCAGAAAGTAATTCCAGCGGAGTGTTCTGTGGCTCATCTAATCCAATCATTAAACCAACCACCGCGATGAATAAGGCGATAAGGAAGCCGAGGACGGAATAGATATTACACATATTAGAGCTCCTGTTAATGATTTGTTAATAAATTTATACCATAATCTACGTCAAAAGTAAATATTTGTTAACGATTTGTTAATATATAAGAAGCAGGATGTGTGCCAAAGGCAGTATATCCTTATACTACAGATGGTTAGTGTTTATTCGTAAATGAGGGGTTTGTTAAATAGTTTCAATATGAAACTATTTTCAGGATTATAGTTTTACAATAAAACTAAGCGGTGCGCTGATTGATGAAATTCGCAACGATTGTAAGTTGGGTTTCAATTTCAGCTAGCATTTTGTCTTTTACATCAAGGGTTGCTGCAAATTCCGCTTCCGCTATTTTACAGCTGTTAGCGAGCGATGCGGCTCCCATATTCGCCGCCGACCCTTTAAACTTATGGGCAGCCTTACGCCAGTCGTCATTATCTTCAAGGCCGTCGCGCAGTTCTTGCATATTGAGTGCCGCTTGTTGCATAAACATTTCAAATAGCTCGCGTTCTTCATCCGCATCGCCATCGGTAAACATGCTTAGATGATCTAGGTCAATCGGGCTTTCATCTGATGGTGTAGTGTGCTCCTGAGGAGCTGTGGTCTCGATAGGTAGGGTGCTACTAGATAACCACTTTCCAAGCATTTCTTGTAAAGCATCACGCTTCAGTGGTTTGCTTAAATAATCATCCATTCCTGCATTTAGGCATTTTTGTTTATCGCCCACCATTGCATTGGCAGTGACGGCGATAATAGGTAGGTGCTCTCCATCTGCTTCAGTCTTACGTAGTATCTTAGTAGCCTCATAACCATCAATTTCGGGCATTTGGCAATCCATTAGCACTAGCGCATAATCATTCTGTGCTATCATATCTAGTGCTTGTTTGCCGTCTTCAGCTAATTCGAGTTGTGTGAAGCCCATTTTAGTCAGGAGTTTTTGCGCAAACATTCGATTAATTGGGTGATCATCGACAATTAAAAGTGGGGCATGACTGAAATCCTCTAAAGCGGCATGATTAATCGTTTTAGCTCGGGTGTCTATGTTAACCGCCACTGCATTATCTTCTGCTAATTCTAGGGGTTGCGAAAAGTAGAATATTGTACCTTGGCCAACTTCGCTTTCCACCCCAATTCTGCCATCCATTAATTCGACAAGCTTTTTGGTAATAGCCAAGCCTAAGCCTGTGCCGCCATATTTTCGGGTCGTAGAAGCATCTGCTTGAGTGAATTTTTGGAAAATATCTTCGAGGCTATCTTCATTTACTCCGATACCTGTATCTTTGACGCTGAAATATAATTCAGGGGGGGAATCCTCGAAAAACAAATCCTCATGAACAGCTATGGCGATAGTAACGCTGCCTTTTTCAGTGAACTTAATTGCATTTCCAATCAAGTTACGCATAATTTGTTGGATTTTCACATAATCGCCCAGCAGCGTTTCAGGAACATTTTTCTCAATTTTCAGGGATAGTTCGAGGCCTTTTTCTTTAGTAGTGGCCTCATATAACAGTTCGATTTCACGCATTGCTGTGTAAATATTATAGGGTACTTTCTCGATGATGACATCGCCTGATTCTACCTTCGAAATATCTAAAATATCATTGAGAAGTTTTAGTAAGTCTTCGCTGGAATGATGAATTGTTTGCACCAGTTCGCTCTGTTCTACATCTAGTGCAGTGTCTCTTAGTAATCCGCACATACCCATTACTCCATTCATAGGAGTACGCAGTTCGTGGCTCATATTGGCTAAGAATTCACTCTTGGTATGGTTTGCTTTTTCTGCGTGTTTTACTGCTTTTTTGAGCTCTACTTCATTTGCTTTTTGTTCGGTTATATCGCGTTCAATCGCGGCGAAATGGGTTACTTGTCCATCAGAGTTTTTGACCGGAACGATGCCTATGCTTAGCCAGTAAGCTTCGCCATTTTTGCCGTAATTAATGACCTCTCCCTTAAAGGGCTCACCTGCTTCCAAGCATTCTCGTATTTCATCAAGTGTTTCTCGGCTAGAGTCTGGCCCTTGAAACATACGAGGATTTTTGCCAATCATCTCATCGTTTGTATAGCCAGTAATATCGCATAATGCGTTATTCACATAAACGATTTCAGGGCCTGGATCATTTATCAAATCGGCCTTAGTAATTAAGATGCCATCGTTGGCATTGACGATGACTTCTTCTAGTAATTCAGCTTGTTCAATAGCGGTTTGAAGAATTTTATTTTGTTCTTGCTGATGCTGTAAATTCTCTTTTGCATCCAAAATTAATGCCTGACTGCGCCTATCAGCGCGTGTCATTTTAAGCTTCAAACTTGCGATGTTTTTATATTGTTTGCGAAGAGACAGCAATATGCCCCCGAGGCCAGTAAAGAGCACTAGTAAAATAATGCGTAGCCATTCCTCGGCACCATCATCAAACACCAAATAAGCTACTCCTATGGAAATGAGCAGGTAAAGTGCGGTGAGTAGGGGAATGAATTTGCTCTTCATCGGTTCAGTATATCGTCCCTTGTGGTTTCTACGGTGGCCATTGCTTCGGTAATTAAATCATTGGGCACGCTTAGCTCGCGCATGGAGTCTGCTAGATGCGTTGCAACAGCGTCGAAATGTTCGTCGGATAAGCCGTTCTTTACCAAACGTGCGTGGGCTTTTCTTAAGCTTTGGCCGCTATAGTTATTTGGGCCGCCAAATGCCATCATTACAAAGGCTGATTGGCTGCGTCGTAAGCGCTCAATATCTATATCGTCAAAATAGGGGGCCAATAAATCATCATCCAATACTTTTTCATATAATTTTGCGACAGTGGCGCTGACAGCTGATTCGCCGCCGACTTTTTCAAATAATGTTTTACTCATCGGAATTACTTTCTTCATTCGCGTTAAAATTGTATTCTAGCGTATTTTTTAGATATTATACAACCTGTTCGATATAATACATTAGTTGCTCTTTTCGAAAGGGTTTCGCGATGAACCCATCGGCACCCATATTAAATGTGTCGATTCGGTTCTCTAGATAACTATTGCCGCTAAACATAATGATTTGTGAATGATTGTCATATTGACGCACTGTATGCAGGAATATTTTTCCGTCATTCGTATGTTCTAAGCTGATATCGAGAAAGACTAAATCAGGCTGATGTAGTGCATAGTTTATTAGTCCCTCATGTAAGTTAGAAGTCACGACTAAATCAACTTCATCTTTAAGAGTTTTTGAAATAATTTTTCGAGTTAAAGGGTCATCTTCTACCACCATTACTTTGGTTTTCTTTCGTTCTATTATTACGTTATTTTGCTGGTGATACATCGCAAATAACTCTTCTGCTTCTTCTGCAACAAGTAAATAATTAGAATCAAAGTTACTATCAGCCATAGTGGTGCGAGTTTGGCTCCCCTTGCGCTCGCACATAAAAGTGAAGCGGCGCCAGTCTTTGCCTAGATTATAAATTTGCTGCTTTGTTAGGGTATTATTATGCAAGCCTAGAAAAGCTTTGACCTCTCTCGCTAAGCTTTCCAATTTATCTGTGCTGACCCCTTCTGTTATAATCGTTAACTCACCCATTTTGCAAAAATAGGAAGTGAAATCATGATTTTCTAATGAATGATTTATTAGTTTCTCTAGCTCATCTTGAGGGTAAATGGAGGGCTCTGAACTGTTTCTGATCTCAATGCTCATTTGAATTGCTGTCCAATCGACCCAGCTTTTTGGATCTTTACGGATAATAGGTGCCAATTGTCGTAAGGAATGTTTAATAGTGGGGCGATTAAGCGACATAGGTTTCTCCTTTTGTATTTTTTTTAGGCAATTTTTTTCTGATAGCTTGGGCTTCGCTCTATATATTGAATCAGTTTTTCTTTTGAGAAAGGCTTGGCGACGAAGCCTTTTGCACCCGCTTGCATCGCGCGCATAATATTCTCTTTATCGCCGTTACCACTCAGCATGATGGCATAGAGGTTAGGGTCCATTTTTATGAGTCTCTCGAGGACTTGGTGGCCGTTAATATCTGGCAGTTCGATATCTAGAAACAAAACATCTGGAGCCTTCAATACGTAGGTGGTGAGCGCATCCTTGCCATCACCAACTGTATGCACTTTATATTGTTTGCGCAGCGAATTGCAAACCATCTGGCGTGAGAATGCATCATCTTCAACGACCATAATTTCTAAAGTATGGCGACTATTGCGTAATGTCTGAATTTTCGCGATAACGGCTGGATCAAACGTCATATTCAGAATTTTTTCGCGCTTTTGATTCTCAAGCTCTTGCTTTTGCTTCAGGGCGATTTGGCGTTTCTTTTGCAAAATATCGTCCACCATCACTGTAATATAACTCCAGTGCAGGCTTAATTCGTAAAGCTTAATGACGTCTTCTTCTAGTTCGTGGCCAAGTGCACGCGAAGTTAAGTCATGCACCTTTTGGCGTTGTTCACGTGTGAGTGCATGGCCGATAATTACGAGATCATTGGTGAAGAGCTGGAACAACTGACAGTCGTCGCTGGTGATGTAGTCGCTAATTTTAGCCACTAGTTCTTTCACTATATCTGGTGGAAGATCGGAAAATGATGATAAATTGAGCCAGATACAGCGCTTAATACCTAGGTTGTCTTTAATAGCCTCGAGCGTTTGTGTTAAACGAATCTCAGCCTGTGACTCAATAATGATCATGTTTTTTCCTATCTTCCATCTTATTTATAGCAGGAGCTATGCCAAAACACGAATTGTTAGCAAACAATTGGTTAAGTAGCGCTTATTTTCTTTGATAGTTTCAAAATGAGAAACGATTTCTTAATAGTTTCAATATAAAACTAAAGGGAGAGCAAAATGAGGTGACGATGACTGCAACAATTTTATTAGTAGAAGATGAGGTGACACAGCGCTTGATGATTTCCAAGGTTCTGGAAAAGCAAGGTGGGCATTTTGTGCAAGGGGTTGGTAATGGTAAGGAGGCGCTCTTTACGCTGAGTAAGCCAGAGTTTGTCGCTAACCTCGTTGTTCTAGATGTGAATATGCCTGAAATGGGCGGTATAGAAACCTTAGAATCTATCAAGCAGCTCTATCCAAATTTACCTGTTATTATGTTAAGCGGCAGCGAAGAATCTGATGATATTATCAAAGCAATGAAACTGGGGGCGGTAGATTTTCTGAAAAAACCCGCAGACCCTCATGAGTTGATTATTACGGTGCGTAATGCATTGAAGCTCAGCGCTTTATCAAAAGAAGTCATTCGTTTGAGCCGCCAACAAGAAGGGGAGATGCGTTTTGAGGATTTGATTGGCTATGATGGGGGGATGGTTCAAACGGTTTCGCTCGGTCGTAAAGCGGCCGCAACAGATATTCCTGTTTTAATTACGGGTGAAACAGGGGTTGGGAAGGAAATTTTCGCTAAAGCGATTCATGGTGAAAGCCCGCGTGCGGGTAAGCCTTTTGTTGCGGTAAATTGCGGAGCTATTCCTGAGAAGCTCGTGGAAAGTACGTTATTTGGCCATGAGAAAGGCGCATTCACTGGCGCCACCGATAAGGCATTAGGTAAATTCCGTGAAGCGGAGGGGGGGACTATCCTTCTCGACGAAGTCGGCGAACTGCCAATAGAGGCGCAAGTTAAGCTATTGCGTGTACTTCAACAAAAGGAGGTTGAGCCTGTTGGTGGTAAAAAGCCTGTGCCTGTGGATGTTCGTATTATTTCTGCGACGAATCGCCTCCTTGAAGAAGAGGTTCGCAGCGGAAATTTTCGCGAAGATTTATTCTTTCGTTTGCACGTATTGCCCGTACATATCCCACCGCTACGAGCCCGTTTGCAAGATATTGAAAAGCTAGCGGCGCATTTTATTGACCGCTTTACTACGCAGCATCAACTAAGCACTCTGGGCTTGGCCGCAGACGCGGTTGATTTGCTGAGCAAGCATCATTGGTCAGGTAACGTTAGAGAATTGGAAAATTTATTGCATCGTGCCTGTGTGGTAAGTGATGAAGAAAGGCTCTCCGCACAAACGTTATTGCCAATGATACAGCAAGGTTTCTCCTTAAATAAGGCGGATGAAACTGCCCCAACCATAGGCGGGATTCGTCTCATGGATAAATCGGGAAATTTAAAAACCATGGAAGAGGTGGAAGCCGAGACACTGCATTATGCATTAGTTCATTATGGCGATAATATCCCTAAAGCGGCCAAAGCATTAGGGCTCGCTAAATCGACCTTCTACCGAAAGTTAAAACAAATAGGCTAA
>JALZUV010000313.1 GCA_023301245.1 Rickettsiales bacterium | reverse complement strand
CCCTCTGCGCTCCACGATTTTGGTACTTGTTCTACAATTTCTTCTTACGGGCGAGGCATCGAACGTAAGTGATATTCAAGCATATTGTGTCTGACCTGGTTTCCTCTTGTTCCAGTGCGAACGGACGGGTTTGGCGAGCGGGACGAATGAAGCGTGCAGATAGCGTTCCAGGTGTCGCAGATGCAGGCGTTTCGTGCCAGTGGTTCAGTGTCGGCGCTCAGTTGACAGGTTCACAGTGCTCAAGTTCACAGGTTCACAGTTTTAATGTTTTCGTGCTTTCCGAGTGATCGACATACCCAGCTCCATCTGAGCCCTCGCACGTTTGGTCGATCCCCTCCTATGCTATCCCTCCGAGGTTCTACAACTCCGGTCCGTTTGCATAAATGCGGGGGAATGTCTCTTGCTCGCCGCGACACCCCCCCACGTTCGATGTCCTCAGACCGAGACAACGAACGTTAAACGTAAACCCGAAGAGCAGAAAAATGCTCGGCAAGATAGCAACAGGAAAAATAAAAAATAGTCTTGGTCGAAGTACCACCGTCCTCCACGGAGTATCCCGAGCAAGTATTTGAAACCCGAACAAGAATCACAAAATCCCCTGTGGGCCTCCTTCTGTTCCTCAGCTGCGGGCGCAGGTATGTCCCCACGTTAGGACGTCATCTCCATCCCCCGGTTCACTTCAGTCTTGGTGAGTTCCTCCCAGTCTCCGTCAGGATGGCGGATCCGGTAATACGGCGACTTGTAGTCGTAGACCACGCCGCGGTGTCGGTATGTCTTTCCTTTTAGATCGATGAAATCTCTCCACACTGCCGTACCTACCGGAACCTCGCTCAGGGCGTGCGCTCTATCGAGAGCGTCGCGTTCCGTCCTTGTCGCAGCAGTTGGGGGCCGGGTACCGCGGGTTTTGTCATGGTATAGCTCCCACATCGCATGAAAGACGTCCAGCTGCATCGGCGTGAAGCTCTCTAACGCATCCTCCTCCGTTGTCCAGCCTGGTTCCGTCCCATTCAGGAACCGCCCCTTATACTCCCAACGCCAAGCTCCACCCTTTCTTGCTGAGGCCTGGCGATCCACCAGGGTGTATAAGGGGGGTGCCATTGTTGACGGGTTGGCGAGCCCCAGGTCTGCGTCCCAAGCGAAGTGAGCGTACTCGTCGCCGAAATCGTGTCGTAGCCGTGAGGGCCTGACGTGAAAGGGCTTGATGTGTGACGCAGCTGCCCTTCTTTCTCTGACTTGTCTACCATTGAGGACGACGTGATAACACAAGCCCGGGGTGATTATGGCGGAAACCTCCCACGGTCCTGTCCATTTTTCGTGTACAAGTTTGCGGTGCACGCCCTCGTGCCAGAGCGTCGAGTCCGCTTCTTGTACCATCACCAGATCACCCTTTTTCACCTTAGTTCCGGCCGAGACGCGTTGCACACCCGCGTTGCTACGGGAGCGTTGATGTTGCCGGAGTTCGTGCCGTTTTAGGAGGGCGTCGCGTACCTGCGTTACTTCCCTCCAAGCCTCCTTCCGGTCCGCGACGAAATTGTGCAGACCTCCATGTTGAAGGAAGTCGCTGCCATCCAGTTCAGGGGTCACTGCATCAATCTGTGAACGTACGTCTCGGCCGAACAACAGCCTAAAGGGGGTGGGGCTTCCCGGAAGCCGAGGGAGAGGCGTCGTGCGTTGCAGCCAAAGTGCCGGTTGCACATACTCGTCCCAGCGTTTGGGCCAGGATTTGCATAACTCTGCCAGGGCTTCGTGAATCCACCCCCCCAGCCTCTCCACTGCGCCTTGCGCCCGGGCGTGATCGACCGGCCCAAAATCGATGGGTACCTTTAGCCAACGGCATAGGTGCTGTACAACTTCTGCCGTGAACTCCGTGCCAGGATCGCTCCGTATGGAGCGTGGAATACCGAACATCAGGAGTAAGTCCAGCAGCTTCTTAGCCACGCTCTCGGCGTCCTTGGTTCTTAGTGGGTACGGGAATGCGAACTTGCTGGCCCTGTCCACCACAAGCAGAAGGTATTTGTTGCCCGTGGAGGGTTTCTCTCCCATGTCCTGAGTGTCCATTTCCAACACCTCCCAAGGTTGTAGAAAGCGAGCTGGAAGCATGGCTACCCGTTGGCTTGCCGACCTCTTCCTCCTCCTGCATCCGCACGAGAGAACATATTCCCTGATGTCGCGTTTGTACGTTGGCCAGTGGAACTTCCGTTGGATCAGCTCAATGGTCCTTCCGACTCCAGGGTGAGCGTACGTTGTGTGGACCAGCGCCATCACTCCGGGTATCATCGAGCGCGGTATCGCGAGCCGCGGAGGCGAAGTTATCGGTGAGTACCACAGGAGACCCTGCTCGTCTAGCGTGTATGGGTCGCCTCCTCCCTTTTCCTTCAAGTCCAAAATGGCCTTAGCAAGAAATGGGTCCTTTGCTTGTCGCCTGACGAGTTCCGCCGTGTCCTGACGAAGTTGTGACATCTGTTGCACGATCGGTGGACAGGGGTTTGTTTGGCCTAACGATGTCGACAGCGCTGGCGGCGGAGGCGGTGGCTGTGTCGGCAACGTTGGCAGCGACATCGGTGGCCGAGTCGTGGGCGGTGGCGTCGGCATCGGTAAGGTTGTTGGCGGCGGCGTGGGCCACGGTGGCATCGAAGATGACGGAGAAGGTTTCGCTCGCGAGGTTCCAGTCGTGAGCGGTGGCTTCAGTTTCACCGGTGCTGGCGGCAATGGTGTCGATGTTGACGGCGCTGGCGGCGGAGGCGGTGGCTGTGTCGGCAACGGTCGTGGCGGTGAGGGTACCTGGGGTGCATGGAATGACGGACGGACGTTCCTGCGCCTTAGGTTGTGCCAACCCACCCCGTTCTCGCTTGGAAGTGCCGCGGATGATCCCGGTTGTGGGTGTTCCTTCTTGTCGACTGCAAGGAGGTCTGCAAATGCGGCGCACAATAACCCCTCCGGTTCGCTGCTTGCTCGGCGGTGTAGATGTTGGTTGGTGAACATCTCCGCGTCAAAAAGGCTCACGAGCACGGCTCTCATCATTTTGGTTGGCGTGGAGTCGGCAAGGATCGAGGCAGCTGCCCCCCGACTCACTGTCGCCGGAAGCGAGAAATCTTCCTCCCCTGTGGCTATCTTGACAAAGTCTGAGAG
>JALZUV010000312.1 GCA_023301245.1 Rickettsiales bacterium | reverse complement strand
GAAACCCATTTATCGATCACCCAGAGTACGCAAGACGGATATTCGCCCCTCAGTAGCCTAGTAGAGTAGAAACGAGCCATGCAAACTAACGCTAACATAACTTAGTATGGTGAAATATACATTCACAGCAATATGGAGTGCGGTGGCTTGACACCGCTTTTACAGAGCCTGCGGATGACAGATCCACCTCAGTCTAACCACACAGCACCCCCACCACCGAGCGAGCCTCGCCTCGCTTACCCTAAAGCTGTGCCAAGCCACAGTAATCCATACAACAGCATTCACATGTCGGCAGTAATTCAACGGTTTCTAGCCTTAGATGTGGGTGGATTGAATTGCCGTCGTAGGTACATTCTCCAAAGATAGCTATTTTCAATATAGTTGATTCATTCCAGTAAAGGCCATATTTTTTGGCACTGAAGCAAAGCTAACTCTATGTAGCAGATAGGTTATTGTTACCTCAGTGATCGTACAAAGCACAAAAAATACGCTGCATACTATAGTCTATTAACAAATCTCCTTCCCACTTATCCCTTGTGAATATCAAATTTTTGAGTTTTATAGGCAGGAGAAATTATATGATCCTAGGTAAATATTAATTTTAGAAAAGAAGTAACAATGGAAGAATTTAGCGAAGAACTCGAAAAAAAAGAAGAACAGCTTGCTGCGCACGACGACTATGACGAGGCCCCTCCATCTGATATAGTTGCATTCAATGAACTACGTTCATGTGCAGATCTCGTTCGAATGCATAAGACAGGGCAGTTGGTAATTCAGCCTGATTTTCAAAGAGAAGTGGTCTGGAAAAACCCTGCACAAACGCGTTTTATTGATTCTCTAGTTAAGCAACTCCCAATACCAAGTATGTGCCTTAGCCTAGATTACAAAACCGAAGGACGATTAATGATTGATGGGTTACAAAGAATATCAAGCGTGATCAAATTCTTGTCTGATGATAGCTGGCGTCTATCCAAATTAGACGACATAGACAGCAGAATTTCAGGTCGTGACGTTAAACATATAAAAGCAAAGCATTCAGAAATATACGGGCGTATAGAAAACCTAACTATTCCTGTTACTGTCCTTAGATGTGATTATTCAAAAAAATCTCACATGAATTATTTATTTACGATATTTCATCGACTTAATACAGGAGGCAATAAATTAAGTAATCAAGAGATTAGAAATTGTATTTTTAATGGTCGATTTAACGATCTCCTCAAAGAAATCGTTAATAATGAAAAAACCCGAAGCCTATTCTCTTTGAAAGAAGGCGAGTCGTATAGATTTGCTTATGAAGAATTACTACTTCGAGTATATACTTTTTCAGAAACATGGGAAAAATATAATGGTAAATTAGCAAAATTCTTAAATGAATTTATGGATATAAAGAGATCTTCCTCTGAAAATGAAACGGAAGTTATGAGGATAAAAATGAAGCGAACTGTTGATTTAATATATACAAAAATATTAGACGGGAAACCGCTTCCAAAACTAAGCAAGGCAACTACAGAAGCTATATTAGTCGGGATTTACTTGAATCTTGATAGTTTAGAATCCCAATCTAGTATCGAACTTCACGACAGGTTGAGCAGGCTTAGAGCCGATGAAATTTTCTCAACAGAAAACCTCCGTGAAGGTTTGTCAGCGACAGAAAAAGTTAAAGAAAGAATTAGGAAGGCACTGGAAATTTTTGGGTAAATGATAGTGAAGAAGCATATCCTCTCGGCTTTGACTATGCTAGATCGTAGATACAATAAAGCCCTTCAAACTTCGACACCGCAAGATGCAATATACTTTTCCAAGTTGGCGGTGTTAGAATACTGTGGATGGATAGAAGAAAGCTTTGACAACATCATAAGGCGATCTGTAAAGCAGAAGCTGAAAACTATGGAGTTTCGTCAAATGCTCGAGAGAACAGTTATTGGAAATACGTATGGGTTCCAATATAAGAAAGATTTTCGCCCGATGTTGACTAAATCCGTAGGGCTTCAAAATTCTGAGGCTCTAGAGAGTTTCCTGAAAAATAGTGGTGGATTTGAAATGTTGATCAGTGAACTTGACTCGATGAAACTTCATCGAAATACAGCCGCTCACACCTGGGTAAGCGATGCTAATCAAACTTACCCTGCGCCCTCTTTGATTAAAGGTAGTTTAGAGAAGGTTCACCCTATTCTGAGAAGCATATATTCAGAAATTGTGAAACTGTAGCTTCACTGGCCCCAAACCCTCTTCGCCAAATTCCGTTCATGTTGCCTAGCAAAATCCAGATAGATAGTCGTCGTTTCAAATCTCACATGACAAATCTGCCTCAGTCTAGCTATACGACGCCCACCACCACGCGAGTCGAGCCTCGCTCACCCTTAAGCTGTGCCAAGCCACAGCACTCCATACAACAGCATTTCGTGCCCTCGTAGTTCAACGGATAGAACAGCGCGAGCAAGAGAGCTTCAGCGAACGAGCTAAATAGCCTCACTTGCCTTCCGGAGGAGGAAGGCAGAATCTCCGCAC
>JALZUV010000311.1 GCA_023301245.1 Rickettsiales bacterium | reverse complement strand
CCCTCATTTTCACCGCTCATTTCTTCACGAAACCGTAACATTCTTTTACACGGCAATTCGGTATAATTAATGTGTGAAAAACTATATTTCTTATAAGAATAAGTCGTCCGAGGCGCTTCTACAGAAAGTTGAAGTGACTGCTTCAGTGGGTGGCGATAGCTTTGTGTTTTTCGAAAGCCACAGTTATGCCAACCGCCAAATGCTTAAAGACCATGTCGAAAAAGCATTGCCTGAGCTTGAAGAATTAAACCTGATTACTATTGATGGAAAAAATATTTTCATCGCCCGCACCAGCGATAGCCCCGAACACCTCATTAACAAGCTGCAAGAACATAGCGGAAACGTGCTCAAGCAGGTTAAAGAACCAAAGAAGGAAAAGAAAACCGACCTCATTAAATTACGTGGACACGTTGGCGTGATTGGGCAACTCCTCATGATTGGCTCGGCCTTTCAAGATGGCGATAAAAAATCGAAAGCCGCTAAACAAGGGGTTAGTAACTATTGGGAAACTGACGATGGACAGGCCAAGTTAAAAACCTCTGCTTATGGTTTTGTAGGCAACGGCATCAACTCTATTTACGGCGTTCAAAAAGAGACCGATTCCACTCGCCTTACCTACGCCAAAAATATTATCAATAAAGCACTCGGACTACGCCAAGGCGATGATGAAAAACGCATCCCAAAACCTTTTGAAACAGACCGCAAAGAAAAGAGAAAAGACGAACCCAGCTTCATGCAAAAGCACTCTATCCGTGTTGGTAGTGCTATTAAGTTATTCTCAAAATACCAACTAACCACGGGTAAGGGCGATGATTTAAAATTAAGCGGCTGGCTATCAATTGCAGGTAAAGTCATTAGCTTAACGGGCCTTCCCGAAGACCCTTACCAACTTGAGAAAAAGCAAGACCCTCTCACTCAAGTGCGCCGCCGCTCAAACTTCACTTCTAGCCTGTTGGATTGGACCTCAACCTTCAGTCTATTTGCAGGCTCCTTTTACCGTAAGCAAGACCCCACCATCAAAAAAGCGTGGTACAAATTATTTGATTTTAATAACAGCGAACGCCGTACGATGGATAATGTGCAGTGGTGGCAGCTATCGGGTGCGGTCGCTTTTGCCATAGGATTGCTTATTAAAGCCGTTGCCCCTTACACAGAAAAAACCGTGGATATTGATAATCTGCAAAGTCATGCAACCATCGCCATCGCCTCTGCCGTGAAAGAAAACTATGTGGAAGAGCTAACACAAGTAACCGCGCAAATGATGCAAACACGCGAGTTGCCCGAAATTAAAGAACAAGGCTTCGCCCGCACTTTCACCGAGATTGCCAACCGCCTAGAGAAGCATCACGATATTGGAATTCATGCCACGAACGCGCCTGAAATTGAGCCTATTCAAGAGCAAGAAGTTGAAATAGAGCATGAAGTGCCCAAGCAGCGCGAAACCAAAGCTAGCCCTATTGCCGAACTTGCCCGCCAAAAGCCCAAGCAAAAAATGACCGAACACATCAAAACGGCTGAGGCTAATTTATCCACGTCTATCTAGACGTTTTTTCGCATGTTTACTTGAAATCTCCACTAATCCCCTCCAGTTTAAAATCATGATTGGAAAACTCAAAGGCACGATTGAATCGACCAGCGACGACTCGCTATTGCTCGATGTTGGCGGGGTGTGTTACCTCGTGTTTCTCTCCTCGCGCAGCTTGCAACAACTGCCCGCCGTGGGCGAAGCGATTGCCGTATTTATTGAAACCCATGTGCGCGAAGACCACATTCACCTTTATGGATTTTTAAGCGAAAGCGACAAACGCTGGTTTAACCTGCTTTGCACCGTGCAAGGCGTAGGCGCAAAAATGGCGCAAGTTATCTTAAGCAGCTTCACTCCTATTGAACTAGTACAAGCTATCCACGCGCGCGATAGCAAAATGCTCACCCGCGCTAGTGGTGTTGGGCCCAAACTCGGCGAACGTTTAGTCACCGAGTTGAAAAACAAGGTCGATTCGATTCCGACGGGCGATATCACCATCTCAACCGCTCCAGCGATTGAAGGCGCGCATGCGAATGCTACAACAGAGGAGGCAATGTCGGCACTCGCTAACCTTGGCTATGGCCGCTCGGAAGCTTACAGTGTTGTAATGGGCTTGCAGCAAGAACAGCCAAAAATTCGACTAGAAGAACTGATTCGCATTAGCTTACAACGGTTATCACGATGAGCGCGAAACATTTAACCACTGGCGATGCTCCACCAGAGGAACGCTTGGCTGAACCTCTATTGCGCCCGCAAACACTCAGCGATTTCACAGGCCAAAAAGCGGCCTGCGGCAATTTAAAAGTATTTGTCGATGCAGCCAAATCTCGTGGCGAAACGCTCGACCACACGCTCTTTCACGGCCCCCCAGGGTTGGGTAAAACCACCCTCGCGCAGATTGTATCGAAGGAGCTGGGCGTGGGCTTTAAAGCCACCTCTGGCCCTATGCTTACCAAAGCAGGCGACCTCGCTGCCATTCTTAGCAATCTACAAAAAGGCGATGTGCTGTTTATTGATGAAATTCATCGCCTCAACACCATGGTCGAAGAAGTGCTCTACCCTGCAATGGAAGATTTTCAGCTCGATATTATTATCGGCGAAGGCCCTGCTGCGCGCTCGATGCGGATTGACCTGCAACCTTTCACGCTCATTGCCGCGACCACTCGCTTAGGTTTATTATCGAACCCGCTGCGCGACCGTTTCGGCATTCCGCTCAAGCTAGAATTTTACAATGAGGCCGATTTAAAAATCGTCATTAACCGCGCCGCTGGCGTAATGCAAACCGAGCTGGCCGATGATGGCGCAGCTGAAATTGCCCGCCGTGCGCGAGGCACGCCGCGTATTGCTATTCGCTTGCTAAAACGTGTGCGCGACTTTGCCCATGCTGCGGGCGATAAAGACATCTCGCAAAAGCTAGCGGCCAATGCCTTAAGCCGCCTAGAGGTCGATAAACTCGGCCTCGATAGCTCTGACCGCCGCTATCTAACTTACATTGCCCAACATTACGCAGGTGGCCCCGTAGGGGTTGAAACACTCGCCGCTGGCTTATCTGAACAGCGCGATGGCATCGAAGAAACTATCGAACCTTACTTGCTGCAAATAGGCTTTATTCAACGCACCCCACGCGGACGCATGCTAACCGCCACCGCATGGAACCACCTAGGCTTACCCATCCCCAAAACCGCAACCAACCAAGGCGACTTACTAAGCTAATGACACACACCCTCCCCATTCGCGTTTATTATGAAGATACTGATGCTGGCGGCGTGGTTTATTACGCCAATTACCTTAAATTTACTGAACGTGGCCGCACCGATTGGTTGCGTGACCTCGGCGTTAACCAATTGCAACTGCGCGAAGATACGGGGCTTTTCTTTGTCGTGCGCCATTGCGAGGTGGATTATCAAGCCCCAGGAAAGCTCGATGATCAACTCATCGTCGAGACGCACTTGCAGCAACTTGGCAATGCGAGTATAACAATGCTGCAAAATGTAATACGACCTAGCGACAACAGATTGCTTGCCGCAGTCAAGGTAACAGTCGTTTGCATTAACGAAAAAATGAAAGCCGCACGAATACCGCAAAATATTCGTGATCTAATAGAAAAAGAACAATAGGGAAAACCATGGCAAATCCGGTAGAAACCGCAGTACAGTCGGTAGGCACAAGCAATTTAGCAGGCAGTATGGCTCATACAGATTTAAGCTTATGGGGCATGTTCATGCAGGCCGATTTTGTGGTCAAATCGGTTATCATTATTTTGCTGCTAGCATCATTTTGGTGCTGGGGCATTATTTTCGATAAGTGGCTAAGCTTCAAAAATGCGCAACATCGTGCCAATCGCTTTGAAAAAGAATTTTGGGCGGCGCAAGAGCTAGATGGATTTTACGAAAAAACCAAAAAACGTAAAATAAGCCACCCTTATGCCGAAGTCTTTTTAGCGGCGATGGAAGAATGGTATCGCAGTCAGAAAAAATCATCCAGTAAGGGTGACAATATGGCGCAGCGCTTAGGGCTTCGCGACCGTATGTTCCAAATTATGCAAGTAAACCGCAACCGCGAGCTTGATAAACTCTCTAACGGTATCGGCTTTCTTGCCACCGTGGGTTCATCGGCTCCCTTCATTGGCCTATTTGGAACTGTATGGGGAATTATGAATAGCTTTCAATCGATTGCCTTATCACAAAACACCTCGCTCGCCGTGGTGGCCCCAGGTATTGCAGAAGCACTTTTTGCAACTGCAATCGGCCTATTCGCCGCTATCCCTGCGGTTATTGCCTATAATAAATTCGCAGGCGAGCTTGATAAATTCGATGGCCGATTAGAAGATTTCTCGGTGGAATTTAACACGCTTCTATCACGCCAGTTGGAGAGTTAAGCATGGGTGCTTCCATGAATAGTGGTGGTGGTCGCAACAATCGTCGGCATCGCAACAACCGCTTTACCGAAATTAACGTCACACCGTTTGTCGATGTTATGCTGGTGCTACTGGTTATCTTCATGGTCACCGCGCCGATGCTTTCAACGGGCGTGACTGTTGACCTGCCCGATGCAGATGCTAGCGCCATCTCCGGCCAAGACGAACCACTCGTATTGAGCATCGACAAAGATGGCCAGCTTTACTTGCAAGAAAGCAAAGTGACCGAAAAAGAACTCGTCGCCAAGCTTGATGCTATTACCAGCGAAAAACGCGATACTCGCATCTTCGTGCAAGCCGATAGGCGCTTAGGCTATGGCGATGTTATGCGTGTAGTCGGCAATTTAGGCGGAGCGGGCTTTACCAAAGTCGCGCTGATGACCGACAATAAAAAATAATGGCAGCTAAGCAAACCAGCTACCACGGATCGGCGCTCATATGGTCAGCGGTGGTTCATGGTATCATTCTATTGCTGGCGATTGTTGGCCTGCCGAAAGTGTGGGAAACGCACCGCGAGTCGCTGCCTGTGGCCATGTCGGTTGAGGTGCTGCCCATTACTGAACTCACTAATATTAAAACGAAACAAGCGCAGAAAAAAGAGGCCAAAAAGAAGGTCGAAAAGGCGAAAGCAAAAAAAGCTAAATCGGCGAGCTCTTCAAATCAGAGGAAGAAACCTGAAAAGAAAAAAGCAATAGCTCCGCCAAAGCCAAAAGAAAAAACTAAGCCTAAGGAAAAAGCAAAACCAAAGGAAAAAGAGAAACCGAAAGAGAAGAAAAAAGATAAAAAATCTGATTTAGACTCTATCTTAAAAAGTGTGGCAGATGCGGCCAAAAAAGAGGAAGGCGAAAAGCCAACCAAAGCCAACAAGGAAGTAAAAAGAGCCGTAGCCGATACTTACAACCCTAGTTTGCCGATGGGCATGAGCGAGATTGATGCCATCCGCTCGCAATTTATAAAATGCTGGAGCTTACCTTCTGGCGCGCGCGATGCACACGAATTACGGGTCACCTTAGATGTTCGCTTGCGGGCTGATGGCAGTGTTATCAGCGCCGAACTCGCCGCCGATAAAGGCCGCTATAACCGCGATGGCTTCTTCCGCGCCGCTGTCGATAGTGCTATTCGCGCTGCCTACCGTTGCAGCCCCATCAAAGGCCTGCCGCAGAAAAAATACGAAACATGGAAATTCCTACAACTAACCTTCGACCCAAGAGACGCGCTTTATTAGAAGCCTCCTGCTCTAACTGAGCAGCTACTGCGTAATTACTTCGCCACTCACAGATAGAATTTAGAGCCTACTCTTCCTCATCATCCTTATCGGTATAAGGAACGGGTTCATAATGCAGACGATAGGTTCTTTGGAGTTCGGTGCCCGCTAGCTCTGCAACTTTTTCGCGGCATAGAATAAACGTATCTATAGGCATTTCTTTTTTGCTAAAATGGTGAATGCGTTCAGGGAACAGGTCATCCATAATCAGCACTTGCCATTCTTTACCGTCATACACACGCGCTTTAATATAGCCGCTACCGCCAATATTATCGTAGCCGGGTTCAGCTTCACAACGGCCAATAGTACAATTGAACATGAAAAATTGCAGATCGCCTTTTTCGTGCTTATTTAAGCTAAACTCATCCCAAAACTTCAAGGCCGCGCGGCCTGTCATGAATATTTTTGGCCATTGATTTGGTTTGCTTTTATAGCGTTTTTTACGTCTCTGGCCCATGCCCCACCTTTGCTGCTTGAATCCACCATTCAGGGTGATCTTCTCGCATTTTAACTTCTGCTATTTGTGCCTCCACCAACGACGGATAAAGTGCAAAACAAGTTGCACCACTGCCGCTCATACGTGCGGTAATCACTTCGTTTGTGTCTTTTAATAAATCTAGAATTTGCAGAACTTCAGGCACCATTGCTTCAGCAATCGGCTGCAAATCATTTTTCGTCGTCTTAATCAGCGACTGCCATCCCGCCAGTGATTTTGGCGAACTTAACATAGCAGGAGTCGAAAACTGACTACTACGTTCAAACACTCGCTTCGTTGAAAGCTGTACAAGCGGGTTCACCAACAATATGCCGTAATCAGGCAGCTTATCCCATAATTGAATTTCATCGCCAATACCTTCGGCCAACAAGGGCTGTTTGTGGTAACAGGCCAGAATATCAGCCCCCAGCATCGCAAGCTCGCTCGATAGCGGCTCTTGGGTGAAATCTAGCTTCGTATCTTTGGCCACCACGCGTAGCACTGCCGCCACATCGGACGAGCCACCACCCAAGCCAGAACCAACAGGAAGCCGCTTTTGTAAATGTATGGAATAAAGGGGAATATTATGGTTTTCACGCAATTTCATTAGCGTTTTAATAATTAAATTCTTTTTTGGCTCTTGCGGTAAATCGCGCGCGAACGGGCCACTTATATGTAGCTCATCCTCTTTGCTAAACGGCAATCGTTTACTCACTGTTAGCCTGTCGCCCACCGAGGGGAAAAAGCATACGGTTTGTAATGTGTGATACCCTTCATGCCTGCCAGTTACATGCAGGAAGAGATTCACTTTTGCTGGGGCGAAAACGTCGGCCATAGTCGCTGAATTTAGCGCCTTATTTAAGAATAGATAGAAGAAATATAAGGATTAGGCTTACTGAGCGACTTTTTCTTCATCGCCGTGAATTTCTGCACGTTGCTCATCATCGCTATGAGTTTCAACTTCAGCCTGCATTGCATCCGACTTAGGAACATCTGCCGCAGGTAGACCGCTAGAAATCTTATCTTTTAGCCCTTCAGCTTGCCCCTTCTCAATTGGTTCAAACGCTAGTGCTCGCTCCCACTGAAAGCGCGCTTGCACTTCGTGGCCCATACGCCAATATACATCGCCCAGGTGTTCGTTCACGGTGGCATCACGCGGGCTTAAATTCACTGCACGCTCTAGATAGGCCAAGGACTTCTCATATTCACCAAGACGGTAAAGCGCCCAGCCCATACTGTCGATAATATGCGCGTCGCGCGGGCG
This sequence comes from Rickettsiales bacterium, assembly GCA_023301245.1. GTDB lineage: Bacteria > Pseudomonadota > Alphaproteobacteria > Rickettsiales > JALZUV01 > JALZUV01. Next base: position 10,090 of record JALZUV010000311.1, on the reverse strand, counting down.
AGCACGCATGGCTTTTTCAATCATTGCTTTCGCTTGGGCAAGCTGCCGATTTTGAGTGAGCCATGTATAGCCCAAATAATTCAACACATCAGGCTGGTCAGGTTGCAAGCGCAGCGCTTCCAAAAAGTCAGCTTCGGCCTTTTGCCAGTCGCCTGCACGTTCGTGCGAGATAGCGCGTGAATAAAAGACGGGCCAATGCTCACCCATTTTATTTTCAATCGTGCCAATGGCTTGCGTGTAAGCATCAATGGCCTTATCGAACTTCTCTTCGCTGCGATAAACGTCGCCTTTTGCCAACCAAATATTTAGGTGGCTAGGGTAAGCAATCAAAAGCTTATTTAGTTTTTCTAATGCTGCATCAGGCTTATTGGCTGCTTGGTGCAAATAGGCTAATTGTAACGAGGCCATAAGACCGTAAGCATCATCGCTCTCTAGCTTTTTATAGAGCAGAGTCGCCTTATCAGCAGCCCCTTGTTTCTCGGCAATTTGCGCTTGAATATAAAGCACTGAGGCAAAATCATTATTCAAATAACTCGCCATTTGCAGTGGAACGGAAGCCACTTGCAGCGCATCGATAGAAACTAACAAGCTAGCAATGCCGAAAAATACTTCAGAAGCGCCTTCTTGCGGGGTCAGTGCTTTCATTGACTCATTATTCGATAGCAGGCGTAAGCCTACATTACCTTCATATCGCTTTTGTAAGTTCGCGAGTTTCTTATCCTCGCCCTTTTTTTTCAAATGCGATGATAAACGTATCGCCATGTGATGCGGGAGGTAAGGTGCATCAATCATTTCATCGTAATAATTATCGGCATTCTCGCCCATAGCCTCCAACAAAATGGCCAGCTGATATTGCATTAGCAATTCAAATTCATTGCCCTGCTGTTGCAACGCAGTAATAGCTTCGATGCCAACAGGTTTATCTTGTGCATGCGCCACCCATGCTTTCAAGAGCGACACCACAATATTGCCGAAGCCTTTTTCAGGCGCTTTATTCAGCAGCAACTCAGCTTTTGCATAGTCGCTCGCTTTAAGGGCGACCACCGCCTGCACGAGCGAAGGTGATAAAATTACATTATCGCTGCGATTTTCAATTTTTGTGGCAAAATGCGCGGCGAGTTCAACATCGCCTGCGCCTAGTGCGAGGCTATAAGCATCAATATAGAGGTCCTCATCCGCAACGCCCAAGCCAATCGCTTCGTTTAAATAATTCAGCGCTTCGCGGGCATCGCCATTTTGCTTAGCCATACTCGCCGACAAATAATGCCCCGATACGGTTTTATATTTTGGCCCAAATGCGCTTAACGAAAACGTATCATTTTCGCTTGATGTACCCCCTTGGGATTGGAAGAAACTATCGCCACCACAAGCGTATAGCATGGCGATGGCGCTGACAGTTAAAAGGCGTTTTTTTATATTTGGCACGTTGTTCATTTCCCCTACTGCTTAACTATAGCTAATTATAGCTTGCACAACACTAAGATTTAATTAAGATACCGCCGAATTTTAAATTTAACTCTACTTTGCGAGATTATTACCATGGGAACTAAAAATAACCCCGAAAACCGCGGACTTGTAACTGAATTACGCGTGTACGATGGCAAAAAAGTAAAACCTATTTTGTACATTAACGGAAACCGCCGCTTCATCGCTGGTGTTTACGAAGATTCTGGTGATTTAGTTACCGAGAAAAACTCTGGTGAGCCTATGCCTTACGGTAGCTTATCTGTCGGTGGCTAATTCGCTTTAGAATGATGATTTAAAAAAGGCTGCCATTTGGCAGCCTTTTTTGTTTTATGAAGATTTGATGACAGCATTGCCCCACCTCTAGTTTTCCTATAGAATGCGCGGGTTAATTATCTTTTTTTAATCAAGATTTTTGTGTAAATTTTATACACACTTTCATCATGTGTTTATCAAAACACTTATACTTAAATCACTAAAATCTTTAAAAATGAGTATACCAAAAAAGCCCAGCCATTCGCTTTTGAAAAAAAACCACATGTGGATTTACGACAAAATTCGTGGATGGCAACAAGCTCTTCGCCCAGGTGCACCAAAACAAAGACCGATGCCAAGAACTAAGCTAAAACCCGGATGTAGATGGGTGCTTCAAGCAAACGGAGAATGGGCTGGAGAATGCTACTTGTAAAAAAAGGCTGCCATTTGGCAGCCTTTTTTATGGTTACATATTGGGGTAATTAGGCCCGCCGCCGCCTTCGGGGACGGTCCATTTAATATTATTATCAGGTTCTTTAATATCGCAAGTTTTGCAATGAACGCAATTTTGCGCGTTAATTTGAAAACGTGTATCGCCACCCTCTTCAACAAACTCATAAACACCTGCGGGGCAATAGCGTGCGGCAGGCCCTGCGTATTTAGCTAATGACAGCCCTAGCGGCTTGCTATCGTCTTTCACCTTCAAATGAATCGGCTGATCTTCTTCATGGTTGGTGGCTGATAGGAATACGGAACTCAATAGGTCGAAGCTAATCTTGCCATCGGGCTTAGGGTATTCAATCGGCTTGCAATCCGCCGCTGGCTTCGTCCATTCATGGTCTTTCTTGCCGTGGCCAAAGGTCCAAGGCGCTTTGCCGCGCAAAATATAAGTATCCAACGCGCTATAGGCCATTCCAGCCCACAGACCTTTATGGAACGATGGGCGAATGTTACGCACTTTATGCAACTCCTTATACACCCAACTTTCCTTAAGCGCTTTCGGATAAGCCTCAATATCGCCCGCCGCCACTGCTTCGGCGGCTAACATGGCCGATTTCATCGCCGTATGAGAGCCTTTAATTTTCGGCACATTCAAAAACCCTGCCGCGCAACCCACCAATACCGCACCCGCCATGGTAAGCTTAGGCACCGATTGCCAGCCGCCTTCATTCAACACACGTGCGCCGTAAGAAATACGGCGACCACCTTCGAGCAGCGGCTTCACATTCGGATGAGTTTTAAAACGCTGAAACTCTTGGTAAGGATTGAGGTACGGATTTTGATAATCCAGCCCCACCACATAGCCAATCGCCACCAGATTATCCTTCAGGTGATAAATGAATGAACCGCCGTAGGTTTGGCTATCCATTGGCCAGCCAACCGTATGAATAATCGTACCCGCCTTGCTTTTGCTAGGCTCTACCTCCCATAGCTCTTTAATGCCAAGGCCGTAAGTTTGCGGCTCAACGCCCTCGCGCAAATTGAATATTTCCATCAATTGTTCCGACAAATGGCCACGGCACCCTTCAGCGAAGATAGTCGTTTTGGCGCGAATTTCCATCGGCGCTTGGTAGCTATCTTTATTGGCACCCTCTTTGCTAATACCGAATGCACCTGTGCGTACACCTTTAACCACACCTTCTTCGATAATCGCCTCGCCTGCCGCAAAACCAGGGAAAATTTGCACACCTAAAGCTTCGGCTTGCTGCCCCAACCAACGCGCCACATTACCAAGGCTTACAATATAGTTACCTTTATTGTGCATTTGCGGTGGAGTCGGCAGGCCGAACTTACCTGTTTCAGTCAGGAACCAAAAGCTATCATCGGTTGCAGGCGTATCAAGCGGGGCTCCCAGCTCTTTCCAATTTGGCAGCAGCTCATCCAACGCGCGCGTTTCAATCACCGCGCCAGAAAGCGTGTGCGCGCCAATTTCCGAACCTTTTTCTAGCAACATAATGTTTGGCGTTTCGCCTTTATCCGTCGCCAACTGCGCTAAACGAATCGCCGCAGATAGCCCTGCCACTCCTCCGCCAACCACGGCCACATCACATTCCATCACTTCCATTTCAACGTCTGACATCATTCTACTCCTTTATTTTATGCTAAAATAAAGGGCAATCACACGCCACGCATGCTTCGCCAGAAATCTGGCGGGCTCACCTTATTGGCCTATCCGCAAGTTTGGGGAGGCCAATATCATTACTTTAAACACTGTAATTTCTTATTTACCCATGCTACCTAAACAATATGGGTAATCAAGCAATAGCCGTCTTAGAGTGGTATCAAGCCATGGGCGTTGAAGAGTGGGTGGAAGAAACGCCACAGAACCACCTCGATAAGCCAGCGCCAAATGCCTCCATTGCACCCATTACTGTGCCCCAACAAGTTAGCAGCATCGAAGCCGCACCGCTTACCCCTACTGCGCAACCTTCCGCCGCCAGCAATTACACGCCCCCCAGCGCCGCTTTGCAGCTTGCTAAAGATTTGGCCGCCAAATGCACCACGCTGGATGAATTACGCGATGCAGTCATGAATTTCAAAGAAATAGGCATTTGCCGTTCTGCCACCCAGTCCGTATTTGCCGATGGCGCGGTCGATGCGCCGCTGATGGTAATTGGCGAAGTGCCCGGCGCCGAAGAAGACCGCAAAGGAATCCCTTTCTGCGGCCCAAGCGGTCAGTTGCTCGATAAAATGCTTGCCGCCATTGGTATGTCGCGCGAAGAAAATGCATATATCACCAACACTGTATTCTGGCGCCCGCCCGGAAACCGCACACCCAGTGCTGAAGAAATTGCCATTTGCCAACCATTTGTGCGCAAACATATTGAGCTACAAAAACCAAAACTGGTGCTGCTATTAGGCGGTGTCGCGGTGCGTAGCGTGCTAGATGAGCAAAATAGCCTCTCACGCCTACGAGGCAAAAGCATTGATATTCCAGAGGCTTCGGTACAGGCGATTGTGTCGTACCACCCCTCATATTTGCTACGTCAACCTAATCAGAAACGCCTTGCGTGGCACGATTTATTGCGTATAAAGGCATCGCTCGCTTAAGAGGGGCATAGTGTTTTAGAAATAAATAGTTAACAAATGGTTAACTTTGTGCTATAAAGGCGCATATTCTGTTAACAACTGTTAGGAATTTCATTGAATCCTTTGTATAAAATACGTCCCGACGCAGCCATTTTAATGAGCCTGCTTACTCTCTTTAGCATTATCGCCTATTTTATTATAGGTGCTACCGCTCCCTCTTTTAACTTCCAGCTATCGAATCTTAGCTCTTTAGAACAAACACAAGAGCAATCACCACAAGAGAAAAACCTAGTTGAGTTAAAGTCGCTCGATAAAGCGAGCTATGAAGAAGTGTTTGCCCTTCAATATAAAGGCAACTGGAATAAAGCTGATAATATTATCAAAAATATTCACAACCCTTTACTAATGGGCCACGTACTTTCGCAGCGCTACTTACACCCAAATTATAAAAGCACCGCTAGCGAGCTTTCGCAATGGATGTCACTCTATAGTGACCACCCGCAGGCGAAACGCATTCAGCAGCTTGCGCGTGCTAAAGGGGTGAAAATCTCTCTCGCTAAAACTGCACGCCGCAACTTAAGCGGCTATGGCGAAAGCTATAAGAACATTCGTTACGAAAGCCCGCGCATTGCAGGTATTTGGAAATCTGGCTTGCGCTACTGGCAAGCAAAGAATTACGAAAAAGCTTATACCACTTTCTCTTCACTCGAAGGATTAGCCAAAACGATGGGCGATTGGGATAAAGCCGCCATTTCTTTTTGGGCATTCCGTTCGGCCAATGAAATTGGCGAATATGATAAAGCAGCAGAGCATTTAGAATATGCGGCAAAGTTTCCACGTAGCTTTTATGGTGCGCAAGCCGTGCATATTTTGGGCGATAGCCTTAATGACACTGTAGCTCTTCGCGGCAAAGAATCGCTCGGCGAATATATGGACGAGATTGACTCGGTTGAAACTCGCAAAGCATTGCGCCGCATTGAAGCACTCCTGCAAACAGGAAAGACCGATATCGCACGCGATGAGATGATTCTGCATTACGCGATGGCCAAACCTGCCGATAGGGTTGCCTTCGCCCCGCTTGCAGAACAAATGAACCTACCTGCATTACAATTGCGTATGGGTGTTGATATGGAACGTAAAGGTATTACCTCGGGCGAAGCTCTTTACCCGCTGCCAAAATGGCAACCTACCAATGGCTACACTGTTGACCCTGCCCTTGTATTCGCCGTAGCGCGTCAGGAATCTGGCTTTAACATTAAAGCCAAGAGCCATGTTGGCGCACAAGGCACGATGCAAATTATGCCTGAAACCGCTAAATATATTGCCAAGAAAATGAAAGTTCGCGGTCAAGTAAAACTGAACGACCCTGTTACCAGTATTACCCTCGGCCAACATTATCTGACCTACCTTTCTAATAAGCCCTATATTAAAGGTAACATCGTCTTGCTTGCAGCGGCTTATAATGCTGGCCCTGGCACTGCAAAGCGCTGGTCAAAGCGCCCATCAATGGGAGCTGATCCATTGTATTTTATCGAGACGCTACCCTTTAGCGAAACGCGTGACTATATTATGAATGTCATGACCAACTACTGGATGTATCGCGAAATTATGAATGATGGCGACCCCGGTGCCACCCTTCTTTCGCAAGGCCAATGGCCTAAAACGCTAACCAGCCAAAAGCCAGAAGTCGCCCGCCTTGACCTCTCATGGCCTAATGCTTCCTAATTTAGACTATGAGTTAGAACATACAGGCCTCGTTGCGGGGGTTGATGAAGCAGGCCGCGCGCCGCTAGCAGGGCCTGTCACCGCTGCCGCCGTCATTCTCGACCTCAATAACATCCCTGAAGGCATTAACGATTCTAAAAAACTAAGCGAAAAGAAGCGCGACTATTTGGCGGAACAAATTAAAGCCACCGCTATCGCCTACGCCATTTGCGAATGTAACTTGCAAGAGATTGAAGAACTAAACATCCTTCATGCCTCGATGCTGGCCATGCAACGCTGTGTCGAACAGCTTAGCCCCCAGCCCATTCACGCGCTGATAGATGGCAACCGCCTGCCCAAATTGCTCCCCTGCCCAGCCACGCCAATTATTAAGGGCGATGCAAAATCGCTTTCTATTGCTGCCGCCTCCATCCTCGCCAAAACCTCGCGTGACCATTTAATGAAACAACTCGCCGAGCAATATCCGCATTATGGATGGGAGCGTAACGCAGGCTACCCCACACCGCAGCATATTGCCGCGCTCGACACTCACGGCATTACCCCGCACCACCGCCGTAGCTTTGCGCCAGTACGCAATAGGTTGCCGTTAGATGCAGCATAAGCTATTTTGCCCACATGGCGAATAAACCTAAAAAATATTACGGCACGACAGGGCTTTTTGCTCAACCTATTGGCAAGGGGTTGAATAAAACTCATAGCCAGCTATTCGATAAATCGACGCTGGAACTTATTCGTCTTGGCACTCATTGGCCCGAAATTGCTGGCGAAGCAGCTTATAATAGCCGCCCTATCAAACTAAATTACAGCCGAAGCGGTGCGACCTTGCAAATTAGTGCCAGCCCTTCGAGCGCTTTAGAGCTACAACACATGCAACCTCTTTTACTCCAGCGCACGGCGCGTATATTGGGGCATAAAAAAGTCAATCGCATTACTTTAATGCAGAGTTGATTCCTACGACACAATCTTTATGCTTTGCTCAAATTCAAGAAGGAACATTTTATGATGAAAAAATTAATCATTCTTTTCGCAACGGTCGGAGTTGTCTCCCTCATTGCTGCAAACCTCTATAGCAATATGACTGGCATCCCAACAGAGGCGCAAGCACAAGAAGCCTATGAACACGATGACCATAGCCATAATGAAGCCTCGGCCGAACCTGCGGCAACGACAAGCCTAGATATTGCCGCCATCAAAGCGGCGGCAGCTGACAAGCCAATCAAACGCTCGGTGCCTGAAAATGCAGTCGATGTAATGCCGCTTATCTATGGAGATAAGAATGCCCCTATCATTATTGAAGAATTCGCATCCTTCACTTGCAGTCATTGTGCAGACTTTCACCGCGACTCATTGCCGAAGCTAAAAGAAGCCCTCATTGATAATGGCCTCGCGCAATTACACGTTTATTCCTTCGTGCGTAATGCGCAAGACCTCGAAGTGACAATGATGATTCAGTGCCAAGATAGCAACGATGCGCGTAAAAAGTTCGCAAACGCTGCTATGCGCGCGCAAGAGCAATGGGCGCTTTCGGCTGATTACCAACAAGGTTTAAAAACCATCGCCCGCGTGGGCGGCATGGCCGAAGCTGACTATGACAAATGCGTGTCTGACGAGTCACTTAGTGAAAAAATCATCGCCAGCCGTCAATGGTTCGACAAGCAAGTGGGAGTAAATGCCACCCCTTATTTCCGCGTTGGTAGCGAGATAGTTAAGGGCGCACAAGGCGTCGCAGAATTTGAAGCAGCTATCAAAGCCGAATTAGCCAAATAATGGGCATTGACAGCACGGTTCCTCATGCTAGATTCGCGCGCGATTGAGCAGGTTTTTGTTATGCAGAAAAAAGACTCATCATCTGACCGACTCGAAGCGCTGAATAAGCGGATTGAGAAGGCCAAAAACAAGCCAGAGGTTGAACCTTCCGGCGCTTCTATTGCCCTTCGCATGGGTAGCGAAATGGTCGCAGGAGTGATGGTAGGAGCAGGTTTTGGTTACTTAGTGGACGATTTTTTAGGCACATTGCCTTTATTTCTGGTGTTGTTTTTATTCATCGGAGCGGCCGCAGGAGTTAGGATGATGATGCAAACATCGGCACGTTTTAATCAGTTAGAAACGCAAGAAGATTTGGAAAACTAAATGTCTAGTCCACTCGCGCAATTTGAAGTGCATAATTTAAAAGAGATTATTGTTGGTGGTTACGACCTCAGCATTACGAATGCTACCTTAGCTATGGTGGTTTCCGTTTTACTCATCATTTTCTTTCTTGCTGCGGGCGTACGCGGCCGAGCGCTTGTCCCTACTCGCTGGCAGTCATTGGTCGAGCTAAGCTACTTATTTATCGCCGATCAAGTGCGAGACACTGTTGGCGATAAAGGCAAAAAATTCTTTCCGTTAGTCTTTACCGTATTCATGTTTGTACTCTTCGGTAATTTACTCGGCATGATTCCTTATTCATTCACCTTCACTAGCCACATTATTGTCACCTTCGCCCTTGCGACGGCAATGTTCCTCTTCATCACAGGTGTCGCTATCTGGAAGCACGGATTTAAATTCCTCGGCTTCTTTATTCCTTCAGGCACGCCTCTTTGGATGGCTCCTATAATGTTCTTTATCGAACTATTCACTTATCTCGCCCGCCCCGTAAGCTTGTCGGTTCGTTTATCGGCTAACATGCTTGCAGGCCATACAATGCTTAAAGTTATCGCAGGGTTCGTCGTGAGCCTCGGCATTATTGGAGGCTGGGCGCCACTTTCACTACTAGTCGTACTCACAGGATTTGAATTTTTTATTGCATTCTTGCAAGCCTATATCTTCACCATCCTGACATGCGTTTATATTAGTGACGCAGTGCACTTGCATTAAACTCAACAACCTATTAATACACTATCAACTATCGAAATCTAAGGAGACTATAATGGAACTAGAAGCACTTAAATTCATCGGCGTTGGCCTAACATCAATTGGGATGTTTGGTGCAGCTATCGGTGTAGGAAACATCTTTGCTGCTATGCTTAACGGTATTGCTCGCAACCCTTCTGCTGAAGGTAAACTTTCTAAATATGTATATGTTGGCGCTGGTTTAGCGGAAGCAATGGGCTTGTTCGCGCTCGTTCTTGCTCTACTAATGCTTTACACCTAGACTCTAACCCAACTTATAAAAGGTATATAGTATGAGCACTGGCGATAGTGGAATGCCACAACTCGATTTTGCAACGTATCCAAGCCAATTATTCTGGTTAGTGATTACGTTTTCAGCGCTCTACTACGTGATGGCGCGGCACATTGTGCCGCGCATCCATACCGTTTTAGAAAACCGCCAACAGCGGATTGAATATGACCTAGACCGTGCCGCTAGCCTTAAAGTTGAGGCTGAAGATGCGCGCACAAATTACGAGACGGCCTTGGCTGAAGCTCGTGGCCAAGCTCAAACGATGCTTGCAGAAGTGGCCGAAGCCATTCGTATTACTTCGGACGATAAACATAAAGAGCTTGAGACGATTTTGGTTGAGAAAATTGCTGAATCAGAGCAACTCATTAACGAAGCTCGCGATAAAGCTAATAAAGACCTTGAGCCAACGGCGGCTGATGTTGCTATATCGCTCACCGAGAAACTTCTTGGTAG
>JALZUV010000310.1 GCA_023301245.1 Rickettsiales bacterium | reverse complement strand
AGGTTCTTAATTTTGGATGTCGTCTAAACGCCTTTGAGAGTCAGGTGATGAAAAACCATGCCCAAAATGCAGGGTTATCCAATACAATCTTGGTCAATAGCTGTGCGGTGACCCGTGAGGCCGAGCGCCAAGTCCGTCAATCTATCCGCAAAGCAAAACGCGCAAACCCGCAAGCTGAAATTATCGTCAGCGGTTGTGCTGCGCAAATTAACCCTGAGGTTTTTGCCGCTATGCCCGAAGTCACGCGCGTGATTGGTAATGAAGAAAAACTCAAAGCCGAAACTTACGGCGAAAGCTCAGACGCGAAAATATCCGTCAATAATATTATGGATATCACCGAAAATGCGGCGCATCTGGTGAGCGGGTTTGACGATCATGTGCGCGGCTTTATTCAAATTCAAAATGGCTGTAACCATCGTTGCACCTTCTGCATTATTCCGTTTGGTCGCGGCAATAGCCGCTCTGTGCCGTTGGGCGAAGTGGTCAAGCAAGTGCGCTCACTGGTTGATGGTGGTTATAAAGAAGTGGTGCTAACGGGCGTTGATATTAGCGACTATGGTAAAGACCTGCCCGCACAGCCCAGTTTTAGCGATATGCTGCGCCGTATTCTAAGTAATGTGCCAGAGCTGCCGCGCCTTCGTATTAGTTCGATTGATGCGGTGGAGATGGATGAAGAGTTATTTCAACTCATGGCCGAGCAGCCTCGCTTAATGCCGCACCTACACCTATCGCTGCAAGCAGGCGATAATATGATTTTAAAACGCATGAAGCGCCGCCATAGCCGCGAAGATGCTATTGAATTTGCCCAACGTGTACGCGCTGTGCGCCCTGATGTGGTGTTTGGTGCCGATATTATCACGGGCTTCCCCACGGAAACTGAAGCGATGTTCGAAAATTCTATCAAGCTGGCGGAAGAAATGGAATTGGCTTACTTGCATGTATTTCCCTATTCGGAGCGCGATGGCACGCCTGCTGCGCGTATGCCGCAGGTTCATAAATCTATCCGCAAAGAGCGCGGGGCACGCTTGCGCCAAGCGGGTAAAATCCAATTGCAGAAGTTTCTAGAAAGCCGCGTTGGTAAAAAAGCGAAAGTGCTGGTTGAAAAACAAGGTCGTGGCCGTTGCGAACATTACGCCATGGTGCATGTGGATGAATCGCACGCGATTGGTTCAATCGTTGAAGTTGAAATCGCTAAAATTCAAGGTGAGGAGCTAATTGCCGCATGAGTTGGTTAAAGAAATTAAAAACAGGTTTATCGAAAAGCTCCACGCAAATTAGCGATAATATTACGGGTGTGTTCACCAAACGTAAGCTCGACCAAGAGGCGTTGGATGAGCTAGAAGAACTGCTGATTATGGCGGATATTGGCGTGGCCACTGCGGCGAAAATCACCAAACGTGTCGGCGATAAACGCCTCGATAAAGAAGTGACGGACGTAGAAATTAAAGAAGCGCTCGCCGAAGAAATCGCCGAGATTCTCGAACCTTATGCCGAACCCCTTGAGCTAGGGGCAGAAGCGCCGCAGGTAATTATGATGGTTGGCGTTAATGGTAACGGCAAAACTACCACTATCGGCAAGCTTGCGCATGAATGGAAAGCCGAAGGCGAACGCGTGATGCTTTGTGCGGCTGATACCTTCCGCGCGGCCGCTGTTGAGCAATTGCAGCAATGGGGTGAACGCGCCGATGTTCCTGTGGTTGCCGGCGAACATGAGGCTGACCCTGCAAGTGTGGCCTATCACGCGCTCGAAACCGCCAAGCAGGGCGGCGTTGATGTGCTGATGATAGATACGGCAGGGCGATTGCAAAATAAAAAGAACCTAATGGCCGAGCTTGAAAAAATCACCAAAGTGATGAAAAAGCTCGATGATACGACTCCGCATCACACTATCTTAGTGCTGGATGCTACGACGGGGCAAAATGCCTTAAGCCAAGCTAAGGCTTTCAAAGAGTTGGTGAATATTACAGGATTAATTGTGACCAAGCTTGATGGCTCTGCCCGCGCAGGTGTGGTGGTGGCACTCGCTAACGAATTTAACCTGCCCATTCATGCCATTGGCGTGGGCGAGGGGGCAGATGATCTGCAACCTTTCAAAGCTATTGATTTTGCACGTAATTTAGTTGGTCTGGCGTCATAAAGCTGTAATATCCATGCGCTATAATAATGGTTATGGGAATTATTGTACCGACTAATGGAAAACCGATTGAACCGAAACAGCGCGCATGGAAATATGCAGCGATAGGAGCGATTGTTCCGCTGCCTTTTACCGCGTTAATTGGCGGTGCGATTGGTTATTACTCTGGTAAAAACCAGCAGGAAGAAGAATTAACCACAGGCATGAAAAAAGTTGCCGAGCCTACATTATTGAATGGTGGTTTAGGTAAGGGGCTTCTTTGGGGTGGGGTAGTGGCAGCTATAGCAATGGCTGCTGTAGCTATACCTGCGGTTATGGTTGGCGCAGCAGTTGGGGGCGCGGCAGCAACTACTATTGCAACATCGATTACGACAATAACAGGGCTTGTAGTGCATGCGAAATATACAATTGATGGTGCCGTGAGCCGCCGCGATGAAATGCAGCAAGAGTATCAAGAGGCGGAGCAGGTTCAGCAATCGCAATCGAAAGCCGTATCACAAGGGCACTCAAAATCGCAATCTCATGGCTTGAGTCAGCAGAAATCGAAAGCGCAAAATTATCAGTTTGATAATTCAAAAATGGTCGAGCAGCGCGGTGACCGCAAATGGGTGCAAGACACGGCACAAAAACCATCTATTGCACAAGGCAACAGTATCGCCTAACTTCGCTTCATGATGAAGGGAATTATACTCGCGGGTGGCTCGGGCACTCGACTTGCACCGATGACTAGCGTTATCAGTAAGCAACTTTTACCTATTTACGATAAACCTATGCTGCATTATCCGCTGGCTTTGCTGATGGATGCGGGCATTCGTGAGATTCTCATTATTAGTACCTCGCGCGATTTGCCGATGATGCGCAACTTGCTGGGCGATGGGGCTGATTTAGGCATCTCTATTGAATATGCCGAACAACCGTCACCCGATGGGCTGGCGCAAGCCTTCATTATTGGCGAAGAATTTATTGGCGATAGTCCGGTGTGTTTAGTGCTGGGCGATAATATTTTTTACGGCCAAAGCATTCGTAAACATATGCGCGATGCGGCGGAGTTAGAATCAGGAGCGGTGGTATTTGGCTATCATGTGAAAGATCCTGAACGCTACGGTGTAGTAGATTTTGATGAAGAGGGAAAAGCCACTTCGATTGAAGAAAAACCTGATACGCCAAAATCGAATTGGGCAGTCACAGGTTTATATTTCTACGATAATCAGGTGATTGAAATTGCTAAAGGGCTAGAGCCTAGCCCGCGTGGCGAGCTTGAAATTACCGATGTGAACCGTATTTATATGGAGAAAAATCAATTGCAAGTGAAGCGCTTAGGGCGCGGTACAGCATGGCTAGATACAGGCACGCCCGATTCGCTTATTTCCGCCGCGCAGTTTGTGCAAACGATTGAAGCACGCCAAGGCTTGAAAATCGCCTGTATTGAGGAAGTGGCCTATAAGCAGGGTTTCGTCAATCGCACGCAGTTTGAATCGCTGATTGAGAAATATGGTAAGCATGATTACGCGAAATATCTACGCAGTTTATTAACGGATGCGATACGAGAAACCGATGCAGCCTGACTTACTAAGTAACCCGCTAATTGTTGGTAAAAATGGGCAGCTAGGTCGTGCGCTGCTAGAGCTGCTGCCAAATGCAAATGCCATCGGCTCGCAAGATTTAGATTTAACCTCGATTGAAATGATTCCTGAAACGATAGCCTCGTTTAAGCCTAGCATTGTGTTTAATGCGGCGGCCTATACTGCCGTCGATAAGGCGGAAGAGGAAGAGCCGATAGCGCATCTCATTAATGCCGAAGCGCCAGCGGTTATGGCAGCTTTATGCGCAGTGAAGAATATCCCGTTCATTCACTATTCCACCGACTATGTGTTTGATGGTCGTGGTGAAGCAGCGTGGAGCGAAGATAACACGCCCGACCCACTGAATGCTTATGGTCGTGGTAAGTTACATGGTGAAGATTTAGTCTTAAAGTCAGAAGCGGATCACATGATTTTTCGCACCAGCTGGGTGTATGATGCGCATGGAGCAAACTTCCTGAAAACGATGTTGCGCCTTGCAGGAGGGCGCGAAGAAATTTCCGTCGTACATGATCAAATTGGGTGTCCTACTTACGCGCCGCATCTTGCGGAATGTTCGGTGCAGGCCGTGAAGAATGCGGCGAAGTCGGCGCGATTCCCTAGTGGTATCTACCATCTTGGTGGCGGCGGCGAGCCTGTAAGTTGGCATGGCTTTGCTGAAACGATATTTGCCGAATATGAAGGCGAGCTGAAAGTGAAAAAGGTGAATCGTATTTTAACCAGCGACTACCCAACGCCTGCGGCGCGCCCCTTAAATTCGCGCCTTAATTGCAATAAAGCCAAAGCCATTCTCGGCATCGAAATGCCCGATTGGAAGCAAGGCTTAAAAGAATGTTTAAAGGAACTAAAAGCATGAAAATTACCGATGGTGACATTGAAGGCCTGAAAATTGTTGAACTTGCCGTGCATGGCGATGCGCGTGGCTTTTTTGTAGAACGCTATAGCGAGGCTAAATTTGCCGAAGCTGGTTTGCCGACGCAATGGTCGCAAGATAACCACTCACGCTCGGCCGCAGGTGTGTTGCGTGGGTTGCATTGGCAACATAACCCATCGCAAGGCAAGCTAGTAGGGGTTACGCGTGGGTGTGTGTGGGATGTGGCGGTGGATATCCGCCCCGATTCTTCTACTTATGGCCAGTGGCAGGGTGTTGAGCTTTCAGACACAAATGGCCGTCTGTTTTGGATTCCCGCAGGGTTTGCCCATGGGTTTTGCGTGCTGGGCGATGAACCAGCCGATATGCTCTATAAAGTCACAGGCTTATATAATGCGAGCGGCGAGGGCGGTTTAATGTATAATGACCCCGAATTGGCCGTTGACTGGCCATTGAAAAACCCGCAAATTTCGGCACGAGATGAAGGGCTTTTATCTTTCGCGCAATATAAGGAGAACCCCGTAAAATGGTAACGACTGTCAGTGTAGTAATGACCACCTATCAAACAGGTGAAGTGCTTAAATATGCCGTGGATTCTGTGTTAGAGCAGAAAAATTTGGCCGAGCTAATCGTGGTGGATAACGGGAACCCCGAAGAGATGATGAGCTGGCTGCGTGAGCTAGAGAAATCTCATAAAAAAATGAAATTGGTCACAGGTCACGGTAATGTTGGCTTTGCCAAAGCGTGCAACCTTGGCGCAAAAGATGCTGTGGGCGATATTCTATTATTCTTAAACCCAGACGGACTATTGCCAAAAGATTCTCTAAAGCAGTTTGCCAAAGCGCTGGATGATAATGAAGAGGCTTGGGCCGCAGGCCCCCGTTTACGTAATTCGGATGGGACAGAGCAGCGCGGTTCGCGTCGCCGTCTTATTACGCCGCACACCGCAATTGCTGAATCGTTGCGCCTTGATGTTGCACTCGGCTGGGATAGACTTAGCATGCATGAAGATGCGTTGCCTGAAGGAATTGAACAAGTGCCTGCTATTTCAGGCGCATGTTTGGCCATAAAGCGCGATAGATTTGAAGGGCTTGAAGGCTTCGATGAAGAATACTTCCTCCATGTAGAAGATATGGATTTATGTCGCCGCATTAACGATGCGGGCGGTAAGATTATCTTCCTGCCTGAACTCGATGTGGTGCATTTGCAAGGCACAAGCAATGCTTCGTTCTTCTTTGTGGAATGGCAAAAAGCGAAAGGCTTTATGCATTATTTTAATAAGTTTGATAATAAGCTTATGTGGCTGCTAATGTGCGCATTGGCGCTAGTGAAATTTGTGGTTACTTCTGTATGGAAGGGCTTACAGCGTATTTTGCCGCAAAATAAAGATACTATCCGTGCCGAACGCCGCCTTATTTGGTTGCACCGTCATATTCGTGGCGGTCATAAAGAGAATGCTAATTATAAAGATAAGGAAGTGCTCGTAACGGGTTCTACTTCGCAAATTGGTGTTTGTGCGATTGGGCATTTGCTTTCATCAGGGGCAAAAGTTATCGCGCTGAAGCATAAAACGACTTTATATTTTCAGCATCCAAACCTTACGTGGATTGAGGGTGACCTTGAAAAAGGCGTGTTAAATTTAGGTGATCATAAGCCCGAAGCGGTGATTCACTGTGCGCCAATGTGGATGCTGAAATCGGCACTCACTGAGATGTTCAATGCGCGTATAAAGCGTATTATTGCTTTTAGTTCGACTAGCGTATTTGTGAAAATCTATTCGGCTAATAAAGCTGAACGCGAAACCGTGAAGGCGTTGGAAGATGCAGAGTTGCACCTTGCAGAGCGCTGCCAAAAAGCGGGCGC
>JALZUV010000309.1 GCA_023301245.1 Rickettsiales bacterium | reverse complement strand
CGCTTCGTCTGATGCCTCTGCATAGGCAGGCGGTATAATGCCTTTGGCTAAATATTTTTGCCCTATAGCAATTTCATCGACCTTCACCAAAACAAATAAAGCACACGCTATCAATGTTAATGGCAACAAACGGAATTTGAAAAAACTATTACTCATGACTCATTTCCTGACTCTATCGCTTCTTGCAGCTCTTGTTCTGCTCGCGAACGTAAACGAGCTGATGCGCGACCTGCTCTGCGTGGCGGTTTATCGCCTTTTTTCTTATCACCCAAGCGCTCTAACATAGACTCAACCTTGTCTTTTTTAGCGGCTTCTCTTTTCGATAAACTCGGCGTACGCCCCGTAGCCCTAGATAAATTATCGCCAGTTTTTGCCTTGCCCCCACGGCCTGCCACAGGTTCACGCTTAGGCGGTAATGCACTTTTGGCGGAGCGTGCTTCGCGCGGAGCATTATTATCAACCTTATCAGCAACTTTATTGCCCTTTTCAATCATAAAGGCCAAATCATCAGCGAGGAAATTGGCTTTATCGAGACGCTCATTCAGCGAGTCGGTCACTCGAGAACTTACACGCTGTAAATCTTCAATCGATTCCTGCGCTTTTTTAGTGGTCACATCAAATTGTGCAATTAATTTAGCAAACTCTTCACGACTATCTTGCAGCACACGAATGCGCCGATTTACTTTAAAACAGAAATAAATAGTTGCGCCTAACATGCCTATCATTAAGAAATCAATCAGCAACTTGATAATCAGTACGGTCATACGTTTAGGTCCTCAAGTTTTTTGCGGATAGACTCCACTAACGATACGGCAACCGTATCGCCAACGCGACCAATTTTACCACGGGCTAAATCAACACCACCGCATTTCAATTTCACTTCATCATCGGGCTTGGCTTGCAGCATCATCGTGTTGCCGACCTTTAGGTTCACCACGTCGCCTAGCGCCAGCTTCATTTCGTCTAGCACCACCTCAACATCCATGTCGGTTTGGCGCATTTCAGTTCCAAAATGGCGCTCCCATACGGTGTCTTGGCCGAATTTTTCGCCCATGAACATCTGCAATAACATATCGCGGATAGGCTCTAGTGTATTATGCGGCAATAGAATTTCGATAATCCCGCCACGCTCTTCCATTTCCACACGTAAACGCACCAGTAAAGCCGCGTTATTAGGGCGGGTAATGGTCGCAAAGCGCGGGTTATTCTCTAGGCGGTCATATTGGAATGTCACAGGCGAGATAGGGTCAAACGCTTGACTCATATCGCTCAACACAATTTCGACCATACGCTTTACGATATCTTGCTCAATCGTGGTGTAAGGCCGACCTTCAATACGCACAGGTTTTTGCGAGCGGCGGCCACCAAACAATACATCAACCGTAGAATATATTTGCGAACTATCGACCGTTACAAGACCGAAATTCTCCCATTCCACTGCGCGGAACACTACGAGTAACGCTGGCAATGGAATAGAATTCAAATAATCGTCAAAGCGCAAGCTTGTCATTGAATCGAGACTTACATCGACATTATCCGAGGTGAAGTTACGCAAGCTAGAGGACATCATTCGCACTAGGCGGTCAAACACCACCTCAAGCATCGGCATTTTCTCGTAAGCCATAAGGGCTCTATCGAGAATAGCGTGAATACCTTTGCCGCTCTCATCATCTTCAACGTCACCATCGAAGCCAAGCAGCATATCAATTTCGCTTTGATCGAGTACGCGCTCGTTCTCTTCGTCGCCAGCTTCGCCTTCGGCGACCTCGGGAGCCTCTGCTTCTACTACTTCTTCTTCATCTGCCATAGTCTTATCCTAGCATATTCTCAATAGAATGAGAAGCTGCAGCATTTGTGCCAATCTAAACATTACTGAACTACAATTTCCTTAAATAGGATGTTATTTACCTTTGCAGGTGCAATTGCTTGGTTGATGCGCAGCATTAGCTCCTCACGCAAGCGATATAAACCTGCCGAGCCTGAGAGGTCGCTCGCTCGCAGCTCACGCAGGTAGGTAATAAAGTTATCACGCACGCGTGGCATATAGGCTTCTAGCAGCTGTACATCCTCTTCACTTTCCAGCTCAATGGCGACCTTCATTTTAAGGAAACTACTCTTGCCACGACTGGTTGTATTTAAATCGACCAAAAATTCTGGCACATCGTAATAGACAGGCAATCCGTTACCCTTAACGTCAGCTACAGCACCTTCAGCAGTTTCCGCCAAAGTTTCTGCACTCTCTTCGCCTTCCGCAGGCGCATCATCGCCCATTAGAAAGAAGAATGCACCACCACCTGCTGCAAGGAGAACTATTAAAGCAACAACAATAATGATGAGTTTTTTCTTACCCGTGGTTTCACCACCCTCATCATCTTCGTCTAGCTCTACTTCATCACCTTCAATTTCGTCTGATTCATTTTCGTCAGCCATGCGACTCTCCTATTTTCTACCTTAAGTTATTATCCATTCTCGCAAAAATGGCAATGGGCTATACAGCATTATACCCTGCCCACTCTTTAAAAATACCACAGTAGGCATTTTTGGCACGGCATATGCATAGTAGTTTGGTGAAGAAACAAACTTAGAAAAAAACGCCTTATGGATAACAGTGTATATGTCGCCCTCTCTCGCCAAATGACGCTCTTTCGCGATCTTAGCGTGACGGCCAATAACATCGCCAATGCAGATACAACGGGCTTTCAGTCTGAAAAGACAATGTTTACTGACTTTATCGTGCCAGACGGCAACAACCGCGATATATCGTTCGCGCAAGATATCGCCACTTATCACAACCTCGAGCAAGGCGCTTTAAACAGCACTGGCAACACGCTTGATGTTGCCATTGAAGGCGAAGGCTACTTTGCAGTCGAAACACCAGCAGGCGAACGTTATACTCGCGCAGGCAGCTTTCATACTGACCCTGCTGGCACATTAATGACCCCTGATGGCTTCCCTGTATTAGATGATACAGGCCAACGTATTCAGCTAGAACCGCAAGATACAGACATCAGAATCGGCGAAAATGGTGTTATTGTGGCTGGGGGCGAACAACGTGGTCAGATTGGCATCGTTGAATTTGGAAACCGCCAAGATTTAAAGCATATGTATAGCACTTTATACGAAGCAAATGGCCAAGAACCACAACTAGCAACCGAATCTCGCCTTGTACAAGGCGCATTAGAAAAATCGAATGTTAAGGCAGTTACTGAGCTAGTTCGCTTAACCGAACTATCGCGCAGCACCGGCGGTACCGCCAAATTTATCGAGGTTATATATGACCTTCAACGTAAAGCGTCCAGCACTTGGACTAGTCAACAATAAAAAACTAAGGGAGTTAAATCATGCGTGCACTTAATGTAGCAGCCACCGGTATTCAAGCACAACAAACCCATATTGATGTTATTTCGCATAACCTTGCGAACATGACCACCGTTGGTTACAAGCGCAACCGCGCAGAGTTCCAAGACCTCATGTATGAAAGCCAGCGCCGCGTAGGCTCTAGCTCATCTGATGTAGGAACGATTGTACCAACCGGCACACAAGTTGGTTTAGGTGTTAAAACCGCTGGTGTTTACCGTAACCATAGCCAAGGTACCGTTACCCAAACCGAAAATGCACTCGATGTTGCCATTCAAGGCCGCGGCTTCTTCCAAGTTGAGCTGCCATCCGGTGAATTTGCTTACACCCGCGATGGTGCATTACAACGTAGCCCTGATGGTGAACTTGTAACGATTGATGGTTACTTACTATCGCCTTCAATCACCGTTCCTGATGATGCGACAAGCATATCAATTAACGCAACGGGCGAAGTTGAAGCAACGATTGATGGTCAGATTAACCCAACCAACCTTGGTCAGTTTGATATTGTTAGCTTCATTAACCCAGCAGGTTTAGAAGCAACTGGTAACAACTTGTATATCGAAACAGAAGCATCAGGCGCACCTATTGTTGGTTTAGCAGGTGACGAAGGTTTTGGCTCGCTACTTCAAGGTTTCCTAGAGCAATCGAACGTTAACCCCGTGACTGAAATTACTAATCTTATTGTCGCACAGCGTGCCTATGAGATGAATACCAAAGTTATCACTGCAGCAGACGAAATGTTGCAAGCGCTGAATCAATCAGCCTAATAAGTGAAGCTTAAACAAGGAGTGAAGAAAATGAATAAATTACTTTTAGTTTCGATGGTTGCGATGTTAAGCCCTGCGCTTGCCACAGCAAACAACCCATGGACCGAACATTTTTCCGAGCAGCAATTGTCGGAGAGCTTACCACAAGAGCTTCCGCAAGTAGCTGAAGCCATCTCAACGGCGCGTCACTATTCAGGTTTAGAAAACACAATAGGCTATCAACAAGTGGTTGATGCAGTAAATGACAAGCTACATAAAGAAGGCGCTGGAGAAGAGCTAGAAGTTAAACTTCTACAGCATGCTAAAGGCAAACCTGTCATGTCGCATCGTAAACCTGTTACATTCGAAATCAGCGATATTCGCTATAATGCGCGTGAACTGACTTGGGAAGCAACGCTTTACCCTTACGAAGGCAAACGCACTTTAGCACCCATGAAACTTATGGGAAGCTACGATGAAGTGGTTGAAGTACCCGTACTTACCCGCCGTATCCGCCGCGATGAAGTCATTAGCGCCAACGACATTAAATGGAGCAAGGTTGAATCAAGCCGCTTACGTACTGACACTGCCTTAGAAGTGGAACAAATTATTGGCCTCGCGCCGCGCCGCACTATTTCGCCTAATCGCTCGGTACGCCTTGCTGAACTGGCCAAACCATCAGTCGTAAAAAAGAACGATAATGTCACCATCCAATTTCGCAGCTCAATGATGGAGCTAAAAACTTTGGGTGAAGCCATGGAAGATGGCGCTAAAGGCGATATTATTCGTATTCGTAATAAAGATAGCCATCAACCTGTACAGGCAAGAATCATTGCCTCTGGTCTTGCAGAAGCAATGCCGATGGGCGTATTGGCACAAGCTGGGGAGAACTACTAATGTCACTTAAACTCACAATCACTGCTCTGATAGCTGCTACCGCTCTAACTGCTTGTAGCTCAAAGATGGATCAAATTGCCGCTATCGGTACACCACCGCCCTTGAACAAGGTAACTAACCCTGTTGAACAGGCAGGCTATTCACCCGTTACATGGCCACTACCTGAATCGAAAACTCCCGAAACGGAATATGCAGCTTCGCTTTGGCAGCAAGGTTCGCGTCACTTCTTCCGCGACCAACGTGCGGCACGTGTTGGCGATATTGTTCGCGTGAGAGTCGAAATTCAAGACAGAGCCGAGCTTGAAAATGAAACGACGCGTGAGCGTACAAACTCTGAATCTTTAGGCGCACCAAAAATCTTTGGTTTAGAAAGTGCTATCTTCGGTGCAATCCCTGGCGCGCAAGATCCGAGCAACCTATTAAGCCTAAGTTCTTCAAATACAAATGAGGGTACTGGCACCGTTGAACGCGAAGAGATTATCGACACTCAGGTAGCTGCAATCGTTACGCAACTATTGCCCAATGGCAATATGGTGGTTAAAGGCAGCCAAGAAATTCGCGTGAACTTTGAAGTACGCGAAGTGTCAGTCGCTGGCGTTATCCGCCCCGAAGATATTGATTCCGATAATACGATTGATTCCAATATGATTGCGCAAGCGCGTATCTCGTACGGTGGACGCGGTCAAATTACCGATGTGCAACAGCCGCGTTGGGGTAATCAAGTAATTGATATCCTCTCGCCATTCTAAACTAATTCGAATTCATCACACTCCTGATGATTAACCTTACCCCTCGATTGCGCAAGCTTTCGGGGGGGCTTTTTTATCGTCGTGGTTGACTGTTATCTAGAAGTTTTTGATGGTAGACACCTACCGTCTTAAAAATTGCATCTAGGCGCTTTTCGCAATTAGGGTAATCATACGATAGGGACTCTTTGACTGATGCTAGTGATTCAGCATCTATAGCTTCTTTAAAAATGATAGAAGCGGCGTGAGAATATAATTCATCAAACATAGTTTGATTTTCATTTAAGCTCATCCCATGCGAATAACCTTGGCCAACCGTATCTCTAATATTTTGATTTTTAAGCTGCTGGTCAATAATCATTGCTGTAGCGGCATAAATACTGCGCTGTTCTTTAGGAATCATAAAAATATGTTTAACGCACTAAGCTTTGTGTATTAACGCGAGCCGTTCCTTGTGGAGCGCAACCATCGTGGGATGCGCCGCATCCAAGGTCAGTAGCCTCTACTTCAAACCCTCCGAATGCTTCTTTAGAAATACCTGCCGATTGCATAATATCAGAATAAGATTGCTGCGGTGCTTTTTCAGGGGCTTGCGAAGGAGACATTTCAACACTAGGCGACGGGTCTGACTTTGCTTTACCAAGAGCGTTAGGCGAAATTGTATCGGATAAACCACGCTTAGCCGAACCAATCGCATTAGAAGCAGAGCTACTAAGGCCTCCCATTAGTTCGCCCCCCTTCGACATTGCTGCCGCTTGAGTTTTATCGAGCGCAGAACCTATAGTACCGATAATTGAATCGCCTAATGCATCTGCGCCTTCTTTTATTTTACTGCCTAAAGCTTCCATAATCTAACAAGTATAGCACCGTATGAACGGGACTAATGTGAAGCTTATATTACAATCGGAAGGTTAAAGAATTTAGATATTACTGTTTTTTTCACGGTAAACAAAGCATGCGGTGTTCGATGCTTCTAACGCAGCGCAAGCTTGCTTCGCTTGGCTTTCAGTCATATCAGCCAAACGCGCACGATATAACACTTTATCATCCACTTTTTGCTTATCGGTGACGTGAATACGGGCAGATTCCAATAACTTCGGCGCAACACTTGCGGCGTTCGATGCGGCTACTAACGCCTCACGCGATTGCTGATAAGCGCCCACTTGCACGCCCCACTCGTTGCTTGGGTTTAGTTTAAAGCCAGTGTCGCTGCCTTCTACTTGATAAGTAACAGGCATAAATTGCCCACGTTGTTTATCTCTTAGGGCTTTAATTTCTTCATCATAAGCAGAGACTTGCGCGGGCGGTGCAAGCGGCTTTACTTGTGGTTGAGTTGCGCCAAAGTCGAACTTCACATATTGCGCAGGTTGATCAGTTTGTGATTGCGGCTGGTAAGCAACGTGCTGTTGCTGGCTGGCCAATTGTTGCTTCTGCTGTGCTAACAGCACCAATTCTCTTGGCTTTTGGCTAGGGCGCGGGTCTTTGTTCAACACAAATTGACGACGGTTAGATTGCAAATTCATACGCGAGAACGTGCGCTCCAGCAGTTTCACCATTTTATCATCGCGCTTTTTCGAGCTTTCACCGCCTAATACAACCCCAACCACGGACTTGCCACGGCGCATTACCGAAGTAATAAGGTTGAAGCCTGATGCACGAATATAGCCTGTTTTTAAACCATCTGCACCGCTGACACGCTTCATCACGCGGTTATGGCTTGTATATTTCTTACCTTTATAGGTAAATGTCTGTGTGCGGAAATACGGATAATATTCAGGGTAATGACGGCGTAAGGCTAGTGCTAGCACGGCCATATCGCGCGCAGTCGTCGTTTGCTGACGATTTGGCAAGCCTGAAGCATTTTTAAATGTCGTATTTTTCATGCCTAAGTGGCGCGCCACTGCTGTCATACGTTGAGCGAATTTATACTCTGAACCTGAAATACGTTCGGCCATTATCACCGCCACGTCATTGGCAGAACGAACGACTAACGCCTTAATCGCATCGCGGACTTTAATCTTATCGCCTTTTTTCATGCGTAAGTTTGTGCTGGGCATTGAGGCTGCTTTTTTCGAAGCGCGCAAAACCGTATCCATTTTTAGTTGGCCTGTGCGTAGTGCATCAAAGGTCATGTAAAGAGTCATTAGCTTGGTTAAAGAAGCAGGGTAGCGCTGTTTGCTAGCGCTTTCAGCGTGCAATACTTTGCCCGAATTTGCGTCAATCACTAGCGATGCGTTCTTATCAGCGTAAGCCCCAGAAATTGGAGCCACAACAAGAGCCGCCGCCAGAATGACGAAAAAAGCGATACCCGCAGGGAGTGTTACCCTGTTTTTCATATTGTTTCCCTTTATTTCTCTAACGCCCTTAGAGTATCACGTTGGCGTTACTTTTTTATTAAGATACTCATGTTTTTAACGGTTTACCTAATTTTGCAACTTATCTTTGTTAAAAAATTCATAGTTTTTGTTCCATCGTAACGCTTATCCCACGCTTTTACTTAGATTTGGCAGGTCACCTTGCGTGCCCATGGCATGTTTCATGAGGGTATCGCGCACCGATGGCCATTGATTCACCAACGCAAAACCCGAGTTACGTATGAGCGACACTGCCGTATTATTGTTCGAAAACAGGTTATTTAATCCATCCGTCGCGCCCAACATGGCGGCAGTATCAAACCTTCGCCATTGCTGATATTTGGCCAATGTCGCGTTCGCGCCAATATCTTGACCCAGTTTTTTTGCTTCTGCCACTATTTCATCCAGCACCGCTACATCGCGAAAACCTAGATTTACGCCCTGCCCTGCAATGGGGTGAATGGCATGCGCCGAATCGCCCAACAGCAAACTACGCTGCGCCACGGCATCTTTCGCCATAACAGCAGTTAGTGGGTAACTCCATAATTGCGAGTCCAATTCTACTTCGCCCAAATAGCCCTGCATTTTCTCCTGCAAATAAGGTAGCACTTGTGCTGACGGCAAAGCACAAATCGCTTTCGCCGTGGCTGGTGCTTCCACCCACACAAGCGATGCACGGTTGCCTTTCATCGGCAACACTGCGAATGGCCCTTGCGTAAAGAAGCGCTCCAACGCCACACCTTGATGCGGCTGAGAATGCTTTATGGTGGCCACAATCGCCGTTTGTTCATAGTCGCGCTTAATAACAGGCAGCTTCATTTTCTCGCGCAATTTCGAGAACTTTCCATCGGCGGCAATCAGCAAAGGTGCGGCTATCGTCTGGCCGTTGGATAAATTTAGCGACACGCTATTATCAGAAAACTCTACCGTTTCCCATTGTGTAGGCGCATGCACCGTAACGGAATCTTGCGCCGCCACAGCACTTAATAAGGCGCTACGAATATGGCGGTTTTCAATAATATGGCCCATCGGATCATCGCCGACGGTTTTATGGTCGTAATGCACATGGCCAAAGCCGCCCGCCTCATGCACGCGGATATCGAGGATGGGTTGCGCGTGCGGAAGCATATTGCCCCACGCCCCCAAATTCTCTAATATATGGCGCGAGCCAAGCGAGATGGCACTTACGCGCCCATCAAATTCAGGAAGTTGCTGAGATTGCAAATTGTCGCGATCAATCACGGCCACCTTAAGCTTTTGGCGGCCAAGTGCGGTGGCAGCGGCTAAGCCTGTCATCCCACCACCTACAATTATTGCGTTATAATTCTTCACCCCACCACCATGACTCATGAAATAGCGTGACTCAAGGGGTAATTACGTTAAATAAATCTCATGAAAATTATTAGCTGGAACATAAATTCCGTCCGCCTTCGCCTTCCGTTAATGCTTAAACTGATTGAGCAAACAAACGCTGATGTTATTTGCCTGCAAGAAACCAAAACGCCTGACGAGCATTTTCCAAAGGACGCTTTGGTTGAAGCAGGCTATCCGCATATCGAATATCGTGGCGAGAAGAGCTATAACGGCGTGGCGATAATCTCGAAAATTCCAATCCTAAAGAGCGAACGCTTTACCCATGGCGGCAACGAACAAACCCGCCATATTAGCGCGCAGTTAGAAAATGGCGTTGATATCCATAATCTCTACATCCCCGCAGGAGGCGATGAGGCAGATGTTACCATCAACCCTAAGTTTGCGCATAAGATGCAGTTTCTTGAAGATTTAACTCACTGGTCAGCACAGCAATCGGCAGCGCGTAAGCAGGTTATTTTAGGTGACTTTAACATTGCCCCTTACGAGCATGATGTATGGTCGAGCAAGGCATTACGCAAAGTGGTTAGCCATACGGATATTGAACGCGAAAAGCTACAAGCCCTCAAAGACGCAGGAGGCTGGATTGACAGCCACCGTCATTTTGTGCCGATGGAAGAAAAACTCTACAGTTGGTGGAGCTACCGCGCCCGCGAATGGGAAACTTCTAACAAAGGCCGCCGCCTCGACCATATATGGGTATCGCCCGCATTAGAAAGCAGCCTAAAAAGCGTCAGCACCCTAAAAGAAGGCCGTGGCTGGCTAAAACCCTCCGACCACGCACCGATTATTACCGAGCTTGCTTAAACAAGAACCTAGGCAAATGCTCTCACATTCACAGTATGACGTTTTTATAAAGAAGTGAGCCCGTAAGCGAGCCAACCTAAAATAATACGGGTGGAAATTCTAGTGGACTAGAAGTGGTTCCAATCGGAACTGACGTGCGGTGTAGAGCGCAGCATCGTAATTTGCAAAACAAGCCAACACATCGCCATTTTCAGAACATACGGCAAAGCCTTGCCCTTCAACATTGCGCGCGGCGCGAATGTAAGTAAGCGGCGCTTTCTTAGAAACCTCTAAAGAAGTTTCAAGAAGGTTCGTGTTATCGTCTGAGGTGTTTAAATCTGTAATTTGCATATTTTTTATATTCTCCATGTCCTCAATATACCGCATATATTTATTCGTAGTGTTAAGGTTTTGTTACAATGATTAATAAAGCCTTAACATCGCAGTTTGCTGACCCATTGCTTTTAGCACAGTTCTCTACTAAACTCACGGGGAATTAATAAAAAAGATATTCAACAATGAATACAGAAACACTGGGAATAGGCGGAGCAATGCTCCATTTTACGAGTCGTCGTATGCGCGAGATCATGGGTGTGCTGTGGTTTTCTCTTGGCATATTTATCTCGTGCGCGCTGATTAGTTATCATTCAGCTGACCCTTCTTTCAATGTTACCAGCAACCAAGAGTTCCATAATTGGTTCGGCTTTCTTGGGGCTACAACGGCAGACTCGCTGCTACAATCCATCGGTTTGGCGAGTATTTTTGTTGTACTCACCTGCTTTGGCTGGGCATGGCGACAGTTTTTCCGTCATACTGAAATATTTATGTTACTACGTGTGGCCGCACTATTAACCTCGCTTTGCGCGGCATCTTTCCTGTTTAGTTTACTGCCCTTCCCCTCCGAATGGCCGATATCAGCAGGATTAGGCGGCGCGGTTGGCAGCTTGTTAAGCGCCCCGCTACCCAGTGGCCCACTCACATGGTTGGGCGCAGGGGTCATGGCATTTTCATTCGTGGTATTATGGGGCATTGCTTCGGGCATTAACCGCCGCGAATGGCGTGGCATTGGCTTATTAACAGGTTATATTGTGCTTACTCTTGGTGGTAAGTTTGTTGATTTCTTCCGTTTCAGCAAAAGCGTTACCTTTGAAGGGTACGAGCTACCCGAGAAGAAAAACCTGCTAAGCCTCCTCCCTTTCATGGGCGAAAAAGACGAACCTGTTGAGGCGGCTAAACCTAAAAAGCGCACTCGCAAGAAGGCGACCATTAAAACCGCAGCAGAAAAGCCAGAACCTAAAATCAGCGCTCGCGTGCAAAAGACTGAAAAGAAAGTTGTGCAAACCAGCCTCGGCCTAACGCGCCGTGAAGGTAATTATGAATTGCCCGATATTTCATTGCTGAAAAAAGCGCCGAAGTCTTTACGCAAACATAGCTTAAGCGACTCGGCCTTAGAGCAAAATGCACGCTTATTAGAATCCGTCTTGCATGATTTTGGCGTGAAGGGCGATATTATCGGCATCCGCCCCGGCCCTGTGGTGACGCTCTATGAATTAGAACCTGCGGCAGGCACAAAGTCGTCGCGCGTGATTGGGCTGGCAGATGATATCGCCCGTTCAATGAGTGCAATATCGGCGCGTATTTCGGTAATCCCAGGGCGCAACGCAATGGGAATTGAACTGCCAAACAGCAAGCGCGAAACCGTTTATTTCCGCCCGATGATTGAATCGCCTGATTTTTCTGAAACAGAAAATGACCT
>JALZUV010000308.1 GCA_023301245.1 Rickettsiales bacterium | reverse complement strand
GAGACTGGATGCGGAATGAATCACTGTCGAATCAATCCCCCTAAAGGAATGGCTCCCAACGGGGGATGTCGGTGCGACAAAAGATCACTTGCCAAAACCTTAGAGGGTTTCGCGCAAGATATTCGCGATATTGATTTCTCAGCCTAACGCAGAGGAAAGCAGCACCGACGAAGAATCTCACCACTAATACCATGGCCGAACCACAATCAAATCCACCCACAAACAACCCGCGCGGCGGGGTGTCAGCTTCTCCATCTTGTTCTACCTATGCAAGGAATACCGGTTCATATTCAGGCCCTGCATAAAATTTCTCACAAGCATTACAAGAGCTTCCCCATTCCTTGTTCGTGGACTGGAGATGAGAACGATACCCCTCCTTCAGACACTTCGGGCAAAAATTCTTCCCGCTCTTCTGATCGAAATAAATCCCTAGTCTAGCATCAAATACTAATCCCTTAGAAATATCATCATGATCGCTCTTTCTTTCATTCTTTTTCTTATAGTCGTCAACCTCACTGAATACATATGCGCCAATCGCTCCCACAAGAACCGTGAAAGGTTCCCATCTCGGGTCGGACGCTGCCCACGCTGCAGACAACGCTATCGTAATCACAGAAATTGTTCGGGAGATCATTTCAAGTAGAACGCCCAAGCTGATCCGCGCCCGAAACCAAATAACTAAACCTCCAAATAAAATGAACGAGAACCAGAACCAGAAAGAAACCACCGAGCTTAATGAAGCTAAAGGGTGTCGAATCCAGCAGCTTGTTCTCCAGCTCGAAGAAATGAGGTGCCCTTTTTGTGGAGAGTCTGAAATCTACGTCCACACACCTAATCCGTTTAAGGGTCGAGTATGGTGGACAATCGGTTGTGAATCCATCTCATGCGACTCCTCATGGTCCGTCAACACGAGAACAGGCGATAAAGCTGTGGATATGTTCGAGAGATCTAGAAAATTCAAGGAGAACGCCGGGCTGAGTGGCGGCGCGTGTGACGACGCAACACTATGAGCTAAGGCCGTCCATCTCCAGCGCCTTGTTCTCCAAACTAAAAATTTATGAAAACCGATACACCAGAAACAGATTCACTACTCCTCGAAATTAACGAGGGCAGAGTTAACAAAGAAGACGGACCAACCGCTAATCTCTGTCGGGAGATGGAAAGAGGGCGGAACTACAATCGATCCTGCTTGAAACGAGCGATCTCAGAACGAGACGCACTCAAAAACGCCGTGAAAAAGCTACGAGAATCGAAGGGCCGTCACCATTCTGAAATAGCCCACCGTGAACTATACGCCCTTCTTCCGGAGAACGCTGAAGGTCATGCGCTCCGACCAATGAGCGCGAGCAAAACCCTAACCCAACCAAAACACTTATGAGTAACAAAAATAAACTGAAGGACGAAGAGGGGTCGAAATGCACCGACTTGTTAGGCATGTCCTACCCTCTGACAGATCGAAACGAAATAGAGGTGAGGTCTCACCTCATGTATGTGGACAAAAAACCTTTCGTGGTCGATCACCCTGATGAGATGATGGAAAGCTTTGAAGACGGAAAGCTGATAACTCTTTTTCGTGGTCACTTACGAAACGAATGGCCGATAAATGAAATCAAAGGCTACTTCGCCTAACGCCGGGCTGAGTGGCGGCGCGTGTGACGGCGCAAACTCCCAGAGCTAAGGCCGTCCACTCCAGCTACTTGTTCATCCGTTTTCGGCTGCGAAAATAAAATGCAGAAAGATGAAAAAAGTCATTGACGCAAATCAAATCCACGGATAGTGTTCACGCATGACAACGAACCACATGAAAGCAAAAGTAATCGCAAAACTCATCCAGTGGGGAAACAATCATAAAGAAGTTTCCGAAATTGTTGAATCGAATTTCGAATCCGCAGTCTCTTATGGTTATAAGACTCCATCCAAGATCGCGGACTACATCCGTACCGTAGCCTAAGATGAAGACGGTTAAAAAACACATCAGTGCTGTGAGAATCGGAGATACGGTGATTCATGATGGGGAACAAAAGACCGTCACCAACACATCGTTTAAATTCGACGGTTTTATGGGCTTAACTTTATGGGGCGACTCTTACCGTCTGGGTTATCAAGATGTCGAAGTTATTGTCGAATTTATGGCCAAACCATGAGCGCAGGAGGAAAACGAAAAGGGGCAGGACGCCCCCTAGGGTCCGGTGAAGGCCGCAAGGCTTTGACTAGATCAATCACCCTGCACTCCGATCTCTGGGCCAAGCTCGATGACCTGCGCGGCAATGAGTCTGCGTCCGCTTATCTCGCGAAGAAGATCAAGGCCATGCGGAAGCCTCTTAGATGAACGCCGGGCTGAGTGGCGGCGGATATGACTCCGAAAACTCCCACGACTAAGGGCCGTCCACTCCAGCACCTTGTTAAGCGGTTCCAGACTGCGACCAAAGCACCCCGTAGGTTGAATCCACGGGGTTGAATGGGCGATATGAATATCCTAGAGCTAGACGCTAACATCCTTGATGCCCTCCATAA
>JALZUV010000307.1 GCA_023301245.1 Rickettsiales bacterium | reverse complement strand
ATGTCTCGCTTATGAAATCCAACCTTCTCCATAGCACCATAGTAAACAGTAGAACAGGAAGTAAGGAGAACGAGAGTGGGGAGGAGTAGGAGAAGTTTCATGGTTGTAGATTCAGCGGAGGATGGTTAGGAGTCAAGGGTTCAGAGTTCAGGGTTAGGTTTATTTACTGCATGATACTTATAGTCCGTGGTATAATAGTCCGCAATCTGCATAGATTTGAAAATGCACAACGAGAAGCATCCTGCTTTAATTCAGCTTGGAAAAAACATTCGAATCTTACGTGACAAGAAGGGTATATCGCAAGAAGAGTTAGCTCATGAGGCGGATTTAGATAGAACTTACATAGGTGGTGTAGAAAGAGGGGAGCGCAACTTGACTGTGCTTTCTTTGATGAAAATAGCTACTCCGTTGGATGTCGATTTATCGGCTATTGTTCAAGGGGTTAAAGAAGCTTGCTGATCATGCCTTCTAAAAAGCCAATTCCGATAATTGATCTATTCGCTGGTCCAGGTGGACTAGGTGAAGGTTTTTCAAGCGTGTTTGATTCGAAGGGAAATCGACGCTTTGAAATTAAGCTTTCGGTAGAAAAAGATGCGGTTGCTCATAAAACACTTAGTTTAAGGGCTTTCTATAGATGCTTTTCACCTGACGAGGTTCCAGATGATTATTATTCTTACCTAAGAGGCGAGATTACTCGCGACAAACTAGAAGAGAGATACCCCAAAGAATGGAAGGATGCATATCATGAAGCGAAATGTCTTACTTTGGGTAAAGACGATATTCCCAAGGAGATCGACAAAAGGCTACCGAAGAGAGAAAAAAACTGGGTTTTGATTGGGGGGCCTCCTTGCCAAGCCTACTCTTTAGTTGGGCGAGCTACGATGTCAGGTAAGGGGACAAAAAGAGAAGGGGAGTCTGACGAGGATTTCGAGACCCGAGCCACGGAGAAGAAACAAAAATTCGAATCTGATCACCGACACACTCTGTACAAAGAGTATCTCAAAGTCATCGCTCACCGATGGCCTGCAGTCTTTGTAATGGAGAATGTAAAAGGAATTCTCTCGGCCAAGTATAAAGGGGAAAGAATCTTCCCAAGAATTTTAGAGGACCTCGCTAATCCAGGGGCGGTATTCGGAGAAAAGGAAAAATATCGATACCAGATTCGATCATTTGTCGTAAACTCGAGTGGGCGGATAGAAGGTGAGTTAGATGATCGGGATTTTTTGATTAAAGCCGAAAAATACGGAATCCCTCAGACCCGTCATAGAGTAATTCTTTTGGGAGTCCGCGAAGATATTTCAGCTGATGACTTTCAAGTTCTTGAGGAGCAGGTTAGTCCTACAGTTGGAGAGACCATCGGGTTGTTACCCAAACTTCGTTCGGCTTATAGCGCAAAAGATTTTGGTTCTCCTCGGGAGGCTCTCCGTGACCTGTTTTCACAACCTTGGTTTAATGAACTTCACTATGATGAACGCTATCAAGCCGTGTTTGATCTCATGGTAAAGAAAGCTGAAGAAAAGCTCTCTAAAAAGTCGCGACTCAATAGAGGCGCTAACTTTGTCTCATTTTCAAAAAAGAAGGGTGATTCTCATTTCGATGACAAACTTGGTGGAGTCTGTAATCACGAAACCCGAAGCCACATGAAAACCGATCTCTGGCGCTATTTCTACAATGCGTGTTTCGCAGAAATCTATGGATGTTCAGCGCATCTACGAGACTTTCCAGAGCCTTTGCTGCCCGCGCACAAAAATGCGAAGGAAGCTGTTAAAGGAATTAAATTTGGTGATCGATTTCGTGTCCAAGTGAAGAGTGGTCCTTCATCGACGATTATCTCCCACATCTCGAAAGACGGTCACTACTTCATTCACTATGACCCTCTGCAGAATCGGAGTCTGACTGTAAGGGAAGCTGCGAGGCTTCAGACTTTTCCCGATAACTACTTTTTCGAGGGCCCTCGGACGCAGCAATTCCACCAAGTCGGGAATGCTGTGCCTCCGGCGTTGGCTCTTAATATTGCAAAGGTTGTAGCAGATATAATCTAGTAATCGTTAAATATAGAAACCTTCTTCAATCGCTTTTTTTTCTGCATTTATAAGGATTTTCGATTGCTTATCTGAGGGTATCTTCCTTGGGATAGAACATGCAGTGTTAAGGACGCCCATTTCAATTCCATTTAGTTTTTTGTGTGCGTGATTCCATTCTCGCATGCCTTCCCAGTAAGGGCCTCCTTTTTCAACTACATACGTCTGAGCGTGGATTCCATCTTGAATCGTTTGAGTTCGGGTGCCCTGTTTTTCGATGTCTGCTCGCTTCCCCTCAGCTAAAAATAGACTTTCGTGTTCGACTTGAAAATCTATGTCGATTTCTTTTATTACATCCCAGCAATTTGTCTTCTTGGCCCATTCTCCCGAGTTTTGAGTTTCCTCTTGAGGTGGGTTGAGAATGACATCGTTCACTTTCTCTGCAATATTACCTAGTAGTTCTATCATTGTGAGAGAGGTTTGTTGAGATTCCCAGATACTAAGAAAGTCAATTTGCTTTCCTCGCTCCTTCGCCGCAGAAGTAAAGGCAGAAAGGGTGTAAGTAACAGTTTGTGCTTTGTAGCCACCATACCATGGTTGTTGGAATATATAGCGATCGAGATTCTTAAAAGTTATGGCCTTCGCTATGGCCTCTTTGAACCACACTTCGTTAATTTTCTGGCTATGTTTTTCCCAAGTTTCATTGATCCGTCCAACGAATCCTTTGGCGCGTGGGCCTCCTGCGAACGCTTTCTGTGCACCTAGAACTACTTCCAGAGCAGCGCCCTCGAAGGACAAGAAATATTTTGCCAAATCGGTCTTTGTAAACATTTGGCTACGAGGGTTTTGAGCTAAAAATTTTCTTTTCTGAGTGGTAGTTAAATTAGCTTGTTGGTTAGCGAACTGTCCACGAGTGCGTTCGTAGAACCAGTGTGTTCTGTTGATCTCCCCATCAGGAGAAGGTGCCCACATCCTTCGAGAAAACTCTTCAATCCGTAAATGAAATGGGTGATTTGAAAAGAAGTCAGCAGCACTAACCTTGTTTTGAGTATTCGAGTATTCTGATATTCTGGGCACAATGTCATCGACCCTTTCAGGTTCGATGACGGATAACTTGATCTGAACGTATACCTTTTCTAAATTTGCTTTGTCTTTCCGAAGCGCCGTAAATATCGAGGCTGTTGTCTGTCCGCCGTTCACTATCTGCATGTTTGTGATGTCGACTATACAGTTATTCCCTCTACTAGTTGTGACTGATTCAGCTGTCGCTGATAACCCGTTATTAAAAGCGAAAAACATCTCAGGTTCATTGACGATTGTGTTTTTAATTCCCTTATTTATTTTGCCTCTAAATTGGAGAAATGTTCGAACATTTTGCTCGAGTAATCGTTCCCCATAATTCTGGTATAACCCAGCCAACACACTACCTGGCATTACCAGTAGGTAGGATTGCATTGAGTCTGTGCCCGTGAATGCAGGTAGGCAAGGTAGCCCTCCGTCCTTTAAGTGAGAAAAATTGATGACGACATCTTCTTTAGAGCGCCCAGAAGTTTCGTTTTGGAATATGCGATTTAGATCCCAAACGTCGTATGTGGTTTGAAAGTCTGAACAAGGCTCGTCTGGCAACTGATCGACACGGCTGCTTAGTTGTGCATTCGATAAGACAACAAGAGATACTATGGAAATATCGTTACGTGTTTCCTTAATCAAGTAGGCCAAGCTGGAGACGGGGTCAGCCTCCTCCAGAGATTCAGCAAAATGCGCCGAAAGAGAGGCGTCTACGAATTTTCGTAATCGTTTAAATAGTTTATCTAACTCCGTTTTGGTTAACGTTTCGAGGCTCTCAGAGCTACGGTAATCACCAATAAACAGTGTGAGTTTTGATAGCTCTGGGTCATATGCCCATGCGTCAACAGCCTGACCTTTTGAGGAAATTTTATGCTCTGTCAGATCATAACCAGAAATGAAGCCTTCATCTTCCATTTTGCTGCACATAAAATCCAAGAATGTTGAACGAGTGAAATTTTCCTCCGCTCCTGCGAGAGCAAGTATATCTTGGGTTAGGTCTCTAAAATATTCTTCGGGGTTCATGGTTTATGATTTTAGCATTTCCAGTTAGGTTGTCCTTCGTGTGCAGCGCAGGATCCAAGGTTGAGATTGTATGTGATCTTTTCCATACCTGACGGTATCTCTGATCTTTTTAAACGGGGAAAGCTATCGTCTAATTCGAACGACTTCATAGCGATGACCTTGAATTGATAATCTTCGTAGGCTTCTGACGTAACATATCCAGCGAGATAAAGTAAGTCCTCAAATCGTTCGCGAGCAGATTCGGATGCTGTTTGGAGCGCAGTGCGCAATTCCCCCACAAGGCTATTAAGTGTGAAGCGATCTTCATCTTCTTCGTTGGCGGTAGCGATAGTGAAGACGACTAAGAATGCCTCCGGCAACTGGGGGTCGAGTTGTTCGGCTGAGGTTATACGTACAAAGGGCTTTGAAGATCCCGACTGACATTTGATCTCTATGGCCGTGCTGTTAACTGCAAAGTCTTGTGGGGCTCCTTCGGGACCTTTCCAGAAGTTCACTGCATCATTTAAGCCGAATACCGGGGCAATCTGTTGAGAGAGATATGTGAGCTCCCCAATTAAACCCTTAATTGTTTCAAGAGGAAGAATGCCTGTTCTCGCTTTTTTTAGAAATTCCTGCCACCGAGTGAGCCTTCTTAAGATTACGGCACTTGCTGCCGGCCCGTCTTGCACTTTTGTTGTTGCGCGGACTAGGTCAGAGCATAGGGCGTGGAATAACTCCCAGTTGACTGTTTCGTTAAGAATTAGGATTAGTTTGGCAGAGCCTGCATTCTCATTGACGAGATGTGTTCCTATTCCTTCGAGGCTGGGTAAGCTGTTTTTTTCTGGGAGGCCATCAGGAAGAGCGTCATAAATGAATAGGTAGCGACCTCGATTATCTCTGCCCCAATAAAGTTTCAGTGGATGATTGTCTCCAACTAACCGGACATTGAAGTCTCTGGCAGGCTTCTTAATTTGTGACCATGGGTTGTTCATTCGTCTTTCTCCTCTTCTTCATCAGGGGAAAAGAAGTGTTGCTTCCACCACGTTAGATTTACTTGATATTCGACAAGTTTTTTTGCTCTACGCGTTGATCCTGAATCGCCAGGGAAGCTTACGCTGAACGTTGGAGCGATAATGACTGGCTTCTTTTTGAGTTTGTCCTGAACAGCAACGAAATTGATCATAAATAGTGGGGCGCGGCCTTCGACTTTTCGATACTCCTTATCAGGGAGGTTTGTGCCATTGAAGCTGGCTTTTACTTTTTCAATCTCATCTGCATTTAAGCCAGCTTGCTCATCACCTTTAGATGCAACCCTTCTTTTTGGGAATTCGATTTTAGCTTCGTCGTAGACTTTCGCAGTCCGAGCAGGTGGGTTGAATGAATGAGGGCCGACGGTAATTGGCAGATTGTGGCTGCCCCCCATGCGTAAAAGGATGTCGAACGTTTCATGGTGTCCTTGGTTAGCCATCCATTTAATGTATTCCACTAGTGGCTCCTTGTAGGTGAGCATACATTCGGGATGGTTATCAAATGACTCGATAGCATTAATGACTACTTGAGAAGGGACGCCTTTCCAAAGTTTCCCGAGTTTGCACTGAGGTGCGGTTTTACATTGGTCAGCGGCAGCGATTACTGCGCGCTCAAGACTCTTGAAGTTTGCCTCAAGATATTTTTCGCCTGCGAGTAATACACTTGTCTCAGCTAGTCTTCCTTCGAGGGCAATGCTAACTGGGATTCTCTTGCTTGAACGCATCTTATTCCTTGCTGTTACAATAAGAGCAGCAGGGTGACTTCTCACTTTGAGGCCAAATTTGAGTGGCGTTAGTTTTGCTTTTTCCATGCCTCGGAATTCTTCTCGTAGTTCTTCTGTGGCTTCGGCTATGTATGAGTACCAATTGTAGGCATCGTCGGTCATGGATATTCGGCAAACATCAGCGTAACCGTCGCGATAGCCGAACCAGCGCCCCATTTGCATCAAAGTGTCATACATGATTGAGTTACGGAGAAAGTAGCTAACCATTAGTCCTTCGAGAGTAAGTCCACGAGATAGGCCTAAGCCACCAATTGCGATAACACTTCTCCCATTAGGATACTCTTCCTCGCTGTAGTCTAGAGTTTCTGACTCTTTTGATGAATTTACACTGATTACGCCAACAGGATCAATAGATGACTTTAGCATCGGCTGTATTTTATCCCATGTGAATTCTAAGTCTGAGTATTCAACCTCCCATGTGGAGTGGAGTGAACTCAGACAAGAATTTTTTAACGCCTCACCCGCATAGAGGCCTGAGTAGTTGTTGATACTGTTTCTAAGTTTTTTAATATGTTCATAAACAAGTCCCCACAAGAGGTTCTGAACGTTAGT
Organism: Rickettsiales bacterium; assembly: GCA_023301245.1. Classification (GTDB taxonomy): domain Bacteria; phylum Pseudomonadota; class Alphaproteobacteria; order Rickettsiales; family JALZUV01; genus JALZUV01. Next base: position 3,101 of record JALZUV010000307.1, on the reverse strand, counting down.
GAAGCGGCTAACATTAATCATCATCGAGTGATGCTTTCTTTTCTGCCCTCTCAGTAGTCTGATAGCTTTTGCGATCACAAAACATTCGATAGCGCGCTTCATGGAAGGAGGAAGAGCGTCTGGGGTGAAAGTTTTGTCGTGTTTTATCGGGATGTAGTCTTCGTTGTCGTCAAGTGATCTGACTGTGTTGCCGTCACCAGTGAAAATTTTGTGAGGTCCGACGTAGTTGTCTGGAGGATCTAGGCTAAGGATGAAATCTCGTGGGAATAGATCTTTGTATAAATCCCCGTCGGTCATCTCGTCCTCGTTTTCGGGATCGATAAAAATATTGGCGAAGGGAGTAGCCGTGTAGCCTACATAAGAACTCCTGTTGAAAAGCTTTAGCAAGTCACGTATTGCTCGATTAATAGTCGTTGGGTCTTTTTCGTCTTTGTTTGTATTTACAGAGGCGTGATCGGCCTCGTCGTCGATCATGAGCATAGGGAATTCTCTTAGGTCATGTTCATTTTGTCCTGAAAGCCATTGGTGCAACCGCTCAAGTGAATGTTTGTTCTTTTTTAGGACTACAACAATAGGTTCGTTGAGTGCTGCAAGTTGAATCTGGTTGTTAGCAGTCTCCTTGTTGAAGTCTGTTGTTACCGTCGTCAAACATACTGGTCTGCGTCTATTTGTTGGGCTAAAGCGAGATGCTCCGATTCGTTCCTCGTGACGGGTACACCAACCCATGAAGTCAGAGTCTATACGTTCCTGAGTCTGGTTTCTTAGTGTGTTTAAGAGGCCCGCGAGAACGATGATCACTTTGTAGCCAGCGTCTGCAGCTTTACAAATAACCCCTGTGTAGTTAGCGGTTTTCCCTGATTGAACGTGGCCTACGACCAGACCTCGCCTGCTCCAGTCACCTTCTTTTTGAGGATCTTCTAAATGATCTAGGATTTTGTCAGTGACTCTATCGAGCGTTCTAACGACGTGAGGGGGGAATTTTTTTGTTGTCAGGAGGTGTTTCTTGTACCGCTCCGAGTAAAACCAAGAAATGTCTCCCTGTCTGTCTTTCAGCCAAGGGTGGTAGTCTTCGGCTTGAAAAATATTTCCAATCCTCATTCTGATAGAAAAACTCTCTTCCGTAGTCTTTATCGTTTCGTTGATTTGGTCGGTCGAATATGGACTGCCATCACCGTCAGTCATCTGAACTACTGCGGCTTGTGCTTCGACTATTTTTCTCAGAGCGTCTTGCGTAGGGGGCTCTCGCTCTTCCAGAATTAACGCAACAGTTTCTATTAATTTTTTTGTGTCGGGCATTCTCTTACTTTTCTAGGAGTTCGTTGATTAATTCTTCCGAAGCTCCGGGGATTTCAGTTCTTGTTAGTCGGTTGCGTAGTTCATCTCCTTCAAACCCACATTTGCGGAGTGCGTCAAGAACGCGGATGGACAGATCTCGGATGGCTTGTTCATCGGAGATGTTTGCCTCAATCTCGTTTTTGTCGTTGGCGACATCAGCATGGCAGGCTTCGAATGGAAATGACTGCTCTATTAGGGTGATTCCAGATTCAAGTGTCTGAGCTGTCTCTGATGGGACGGTGTCGAGAAGGTTCTGGATTAGAGGGTGTTCGAGATTGACTCGGTAACGTATCTTTCCTTCGGAGATTTCTCGCCTCCATACTGGAATACGAACCGGATTCTTGAGCTTCGTTGCCTTTCTTGTATAGACAAGTTTTCCGGCCCCCTCGATACGTTTGATGATCTTCTTGAGTTCCTTGCGTACTGATTCGGGTGGTTGAACCTGCGATTTGTTAACATTAATGTGCCAGAGGTGATCTAATGAATTTGGAATATCTACTCGGACTCGAATGAGTTTATTTAGTTCTTCCTTCTTGATTAGTCGAAACCAAGTGGCCTTAACGATCAATCGGCGTTGTCGATAAATGTAGAATCCTTGATTTTGAAAATAACCATCTTCGCCTGCGTAATTCTGATATTCTTCGGCGGATACCTTACTACGATGGGGCAGAACATATGGTTGAACACGGACGACTCCTCCATTGAGAATAATTTTCTCCTCAGGGAGTTCTTGGCGCGCTGGGATGGATGGGCCAAAAGGGTTAAATGCTTCAAGATCTGTTCCGTTGAAGTCAATATGTAATGACGAGTGTCCAGGGTCAGGTGAGAGGTAGCGGTGAAAAACAGTTTCAAGGTGGCCTCTCGAAGAATCGAGCATTTCGTTAAATCTCTGTTCATCATAATTTGAACCTTCGCCAATAAGTGCAAAGTCGAGATTACGCCACATAACGATTGTACCGGTCTGGTCAGCGAGAGTCGTATGGTTGATTAACTTCGTAAGTTGAGAATCTGCTATAATTTCATCCTCATCTAGCTTGTAAAGACTCCATTCATCGGATTTGGATTCCGCCATTTTTGCCAGATCCCACTCTCTGCCAGAGATTTCACCTTCTTTGAGGGATATTACTGTGAGCTGTCTACATTGTGAGATAGATGCAGTTTTCATCCCGAGCCCAAATCTACCCAAATCGTCGGCTTCGCGGCTCTCGAGAGGTGAAGCACTACCAAATCGCATCGCATCATTTAATTCAGCGGGAGACATACCGAAACCGTTATCAATAATGGCAATCCAGGGGTTTCCTGCGCTCCAGCTGAACCGTATTGAAATACGATTTGCAGTAGCCGTAATTGAATTATCAATAATATCGGCTAATGCCGTTTCAGTTGTATAACCAATACTTCTCAAGGACTCGATCAGAGCACCTGGTCTAGGGGACGAATTAACAACCTGCACGGTATTGGATAATATCAATGTTTAATATTGATGCTACCGACTATACGTATCATTATTTAGGTTTTTATATATTTAATCCTAACAAAATATGAGTGAAACGACTTCATGATTAGTGAGCTATTTAAAACGAAGTTTTTTTAAATTGAGGCTGATGAAAGGAACCGTGTGTCTTTGATTTATAATTTGTCTTCGGTGGACGTAATGGACTATCTACTAATACACACCTACCACCTACCGATTATGGCGGAGAGGCTTAGTTCTGAGGTTTCTCGGGGTTTGAGTAGGTGTTTGCCGACGTTAGCTTGGGGGAAAT
>JALZUV010000306.1 GCA_023301245.1 Rickettsiales bacterium | reverse complement strand
GGCCAATTGGTGCGTTCAATAAGGTGGTGATACCAGCCATTGCCGTCTATCAGATTTTGTAAGGTAAGAAAACGCAGCCAGCTATCGGTGCCAATGCTATTGGCAACTTGGTTGCTATCAAAGCCCGAGCGTCCTACGAAAAATATGAGGCTGAGCAACAATAACCCAAGCAAAATACTACGGCAATAGGGCATGGCTTTGCGCCTCAATCGACTCTTGTAGCTGGGTGATTAAGTTAGTGCCCGTAATGCCTGCGGGGATGGCGGGCATCATGACCATTTCAATGGTGCCACTGTTTTTGCTGAAGCTATTGCGCGGCCAATAGAGGCCAGAATTTAACGCAATTGGCACGACAGGGCATTTGAGGAATTTGGCCAAAGCCGCAACGCCCGCTTGATAGGGTTTGGTTTCACCCACAGCAGTACGCGTGCCTTCGGGGAAAATAATGAGATTATAGCCCTTCGCCATGCGGTCTTTAGATTCTCTAATGAGGGTTTTAATGGCCGACGAACCGCCGCTTCTGTCGATACCAATGTTGCCCGCACGCCATATCCACCAGCCGATAACAGGCAGCCAGTAGAGTTCTTTTTTCATGACAAAAAGAGCGTTTGGCACTAGCACCCAAAGCGCAATAGTTTCCCATGCAGATTGATGTTTGCAGGCATAAATAGCAGACTCTTGCGGCAGCTTTTGTTGCAAGGTTACACGGTAATCTAGCCCAAGCACCACGCGCATAGCCCACATATATAAATAGACCCAGCGGTGTATGCCCCAATGGGTGGAGCGTACCGTAATCAGGCAGGGCAGCATGATAGTCGCATAAAGGATGCTGCCCGGATAGAAGAGCAGATTAAAGAGGATTGTTCGCAAGAATTTCACTTAGCTTAGTCTCTCTTGCTATTTGTTTGGCTACATAGCTAATTCCAAATTTATGATATTCGCTAATCATTAGGTAAACGCTATTTTTATTGCGCCACCACTCGGCGGGAAATTGCGGGGAAAAGACAGGCTCTGCAATGAGCGTGTAATTAGGGAAAACACGATGGAATTCATGAATGCCGCGTGGAATATGATAGTTGGTGGTGATGATAATTAGCTTCTTATCGCGCGGGTCTTTGGTAATAAATTTGCGAACTTCTATCGCATTGCCGCGGGTGCTTTTAGCATCTTTGCCCAAAGTGATTTGGCTTTTGAAGCGCTTGTAAAGTTGCTGGCCGAGTGCCCCGCCAGCCGAAGTGAAGAGGTCTTGCGCGGGTACATCTTCATCAACACCGCTGATAAATAATTTATTAATACGGCCTTCATAAAGCATAATCATGCCATGCATAATGCGGCCTTGCGCGCCCGTTAGCACAACGCCTAAAGAGGCTTTAGATTTAACATTATCCGTCTGCATTGTTTGGCGTGGAACTTCGCCAATAAAGCAAATAAAGCCAACCACCCACACGGTTGCGGCTAGTAATGATATTATCATAAAAAATGAAAATAAGCGTTTCATGACAGTAGCTTTACGCCATTTGCCTCAACATGGCTAGTACCGTTTTACGTGCAACCAGCAAAGCGAGTAATCCTGTGAGTGGCGGTAATATTAGCCACACCATAAGGTGTCGTAAGGTAATAGGGAATTCAGGCAGCAGCGCCGTGTTTATTTCATTGACCGAAAGCCCAACGATAAAGAATAGCGCTGCGGCAACGGCAACCCCCACAAGCCCGCCACGCATGCCAAGCAAGAAGGCGTTAAATTGGAACTGGCGGGCGATATAATCATCTTCCGCCCCCACAGAATGCAAGAGTTGAATTGCGTTTTGATGCAGCTTAAGCGCGGTTTTAGAGGTGAAGATAATAATAACCGTGGTGGCAATGACAACTAATAGCGCCAATAAATAAGCGCCAATTTCTAAAATACGAATGAAGTTTAAATAATGGTCGAGCCATTGTTCGTGATTATCAATTTGCAGAGTGGGGAATTTTCTTTTCAACTCTTTGCTTAATGCTTTCACATCAAAGCTTTTTCGGTCGGCCAGTTTAATTTCCATCACGGTGGGAATATCGAGCGCTTCGACCAAATCAGTATCGCCGCCAAACCATGGGGCGATGAGAGTGGAAACTTCCAGCGCATCGAGGGTACGAATTTCGCTGATTTCGTCGTTATTTTTCAACATGCGCGTGAGAGTTGCTTGATCGGTTTTTTTGACAGAACTTGGAATTTGAATGGTCACCCATTCTGAAAAATCTTGTTTCTTATCATGCAGAAGTTCACCCACTGTAATGCCGCCCGCCATAAAGAAAGCCGCCAGAAATATCATCAGCGCGATAAAATAGGGTAGGTAACGATTAGCATCGTCGCGAGCAAAAGGAATATCCAGCCGTGGCGCGATAAGACGACGAAGCTGTCTAAAATCCATTAGGCTTCCGTCGTAACAGATTCAGCTTTATCGCCAGTTTTGGCAACGGTAACCATGGCAGGGCGTAATAACCTATCGTGGATAATATAACCCGCTTGCAGCACTTGCACTACATGACCCGGCTCGGTTTCAGCATCTTCAATCTGCGCAACAGCTTGGTGATGGTTATGGTTGAACTTTTCGCCTTTAGGGTCGATGCGCACAATGCCATTACCTTCAAAAATACGGATAAGCTCGTTATAAGTCATCTCGACTCCTTGGGCGAGATTATCGAGCTTTTTGTCAGATTTTTTCTCTTCAGCTGTAATGTTTTGCAAGGCGAGCTGTAGGTTTTCCACCACATTTACCATGTCGCGCGCGAATCCTGTAACGGCATATTTGCGTGCTTCACCCATTTCGCGGTCGGTGCGTTTGCGTAGGTTTTCCATCTCGGCCATGGTGCGAATAAGTTGGTCTTTCATCGCCGCCGCTTCATCTTCTTGCGGGGCAGCGGTGGTGTTGATGGCTTCTTCATCAGTGCCAAGCACGCTTGCGATAGCTTCTTGCACATCGGCAATGTCGCTGGCAGATGCTTCATTAACTGGCTGGTTCGCCGCATCTTCTTCTTTGGCGGCATGCAGGGCTGCGTTCATCTCGGCAGAGATTTTATCATTGCCGATATTAGGCTCGTTTTCGGGAGTTTCGTCAAAAATGTTCATAATACTCTAAATCGTATATTGTTATCGCTACTAGTAATATCGTTATATTCACAAAAGTTTCAAGTGTGTGCATAGACAAAAGATGTAAAACTCTTATGCTCGCCACGATAAAACAATTGAGGTGCATTTATGTCAAAACGTCCATCAGGTCGCGCAGATAACCAATTACGCGAAGTTACCATTACATCAAACGTCAGCCGCTATGCGGAAGGCTCTTGCGAAATTCGTATGGGGCACACGGTGGTGCGCTGCACTGCTAGCATTGATGAGGGCGTTCCACCTTGGTTGCGCGGCAAAGGAAAAGGCTGGGTGACCGCTGAATATGGCATGTTGCCACGCTCTACTCACAGCCGTATGAACCGCGAAGCCGCGCGCGGCAAACAATCGGGTCGCACGCAAGAAATTCAACGCCTTATTGGCCGTAGCCTTCGTGCCGTGGTCGATATGGAGGCACTCGGCGAACGCCAAATTCAAGTCGATTGCGATGTAATTGAGGCTGATGGCGGAACTCGCACCGCTGCTATCACGGGTGCTTATGTGGCGCTACACCAAGCATTGTCGCTATTGCTGGAGCAGGGCGAAATTAAAACTATGCCATTGCGCGAGCCTGTGGCGGCGATTTCGTGCGGTATCCTCAACGATGAATGTATCTTGGACTTAGAATATTCTGAAGATTCTATCGCCGAAGCAGATGCTAACTTTGTGATGACAGCTTCAGGCAAGTTAATCGAAGTGCAAGCCACAGCCGAGCAAGAACCTTTTAGCCGTGAACAGCTAGATACGCTGATGAATCTTGCTGAAAAAGGTGTTAAAGAGCTTTCCGTCCTTCAAGAGGCGGCATTAAGTGCGATTGCGAAAGCTGCTTAATTATGTTTAAGCAGCTGGTGATTGCCAGCCATAATGCAGGCAAAGTGCGCGAAATTGATGCGCTGCTAGCACCGATGGGTGTTGCGGTGAAATCGGCAGGGGAGCTAAATTTACCAGAACCTGAAGAAACAGGCAGTACCTTTGCGGCGAATGCGTTGCTAAAATCGCAATCAGCGTGCGAGCATAGCGGGCTAGCCTCACTGGCTGATGATTCGGGTTTAGTCGTGCCAAGTTTACAGGGCGCGCCGGGCATTTATTCTGCACGTTGGGCGGGCGAGAATAAAGACTTTAATCTCGCCATGCAGCGCTTGGCCGATGAAGGGGCAACCACAGGCACGCCCGCTTATTTCGTTTGCGTGTTAGCTTTAAGCCAGCCGAATGAAAAAGATGTTACTTTTGAAGGCAGGGTAGAGGGCACACTCACGTTCCCTGCACGCGGCGAGCATGGTTTTGGTTACGACCCCGTGTTTGTGCCCAATGGTCACCAGCAAACTTTCGCCGAAATTGATGGGGCGATTAAGCAATCTATTAGCCACCGTGCCAATGCGTTTAAAAAGTTTGTCACATACTTAGAAGATACAACGAAGGATGTAGCATGAAGGTTATTTATTCGTTCCTATTGATGGTTCTATTTGCAGCTTTTGCTCATGCAGCGCCTTCAGCTAAAACGGAACATGCAAAAGTGACGCTAGTGAGCGAAGCACAGGCCATTACGCCTGGGCAGGCGTTCGATATTGCGTTCGATTTTGAACTGGAAGACCACTGGCATATTTATTGGCGCAATCCGGGTGATTCTGGTCTTGCGCCTATGGTGCAATGGCAGCTACCCAGTGGGTTCGCCGTAGGGTCAATGCGTTGGCCAGCACCTGAGCGCATCAGTATTGAAGGGCTTACTAATTATGGCTATGAAGGCTCGAAAAGCCTGTTACAAAAAATGATTCCACCGAGCGGGTTAGAAGGCGAAGCTTTCACTCAAGAGGGCAATGAAGTGATTTTGCGCGCCAAGCTCGAATGGTTGATTTGTAAAGAAGTATGTATTCCCGAAAGCGCTGAAGTGTCGCTTACCTTACCCATTTCCGATAAGCCATTGCGCGATGAAAGCTCGTTTGAAACTCGCCGCGCGGCGATTCCCGCAGCACTAGAAAAGCCTGCTTATTTTGAAAGCAAGGAGGATGCTATTTATTTGCAGCTTCCTAATAGCGTGGAAAAAGACGCTTATTTCTATCCGCATATTGGCGGCGTTATTGCGCATAATGCGCCGCAAGAGCGCATTGATGTGGGCAATTACAGTATTCTGAAATTGCAAAAAGATACGAGCGACATTGATGGCGACTTAGGCGGAGTTTTAGTTTCTGGCGATGAAAGTTACCGCTTGCAAGCGCAAGCGGCGATGGTCGATGTGCCTGATGTAGTTGCCACGCCAGAATCTGACCTGTCATTATTGCCTGCGTTATTGTTGGCGCTAATGGGCGGGCTATTGCTGAATATTATGCCATGCGTCTTCCCTGTATTATCGCTCAAAGCTTTATCTATCGTCAAGAAAGCTGATAGCGAATTAAAGGCTGTACGCAAACAAGGGCTGGCTTATTTGGCGGGTGTATTGGTTTCGTTCCTCGTGCTCGGTGGGGCGATGATTGCTTTGAAATCGACAGGCCAAACACTCGGCTGGGGCTTCCAATTGCAGTCGCC
>JALZUV010000305.1 GCA_023301245.1 Rickettsiales bacterium | reverse complement strand
GATGAAAATATTACGCAAATTTCTGACTTTGCGCGCCGTTATCATTTCTTCCCGCTTTACCCGCCAGCCGATGGCCGCCGTATGCCCGTGCATGCGGATGATCTAGCGCAAATGGCACTCAAGGTTGTTACCAACACCAAGACCTATAATAAGAGCTACAATATTGGCGGCGGCGAAGTGTTGAGCTATCGTGCGATGGTAGAGCGTATCTTCCTCGCACTTGGCCAAAGCCCGCGTACAGTTAAAATTAAGCTACTGCCCGCCATTCTCGACTTTATGGGGAAATGGTTCTTCGGCGGTAAAATTAATGGCGAGATGGCGCGCCGTATGAACGAAGATATGGTGTTTGTTGAGGCAGAAACCCGCCGCGACTTCGCCTTTAAGCCGCGTGGTTTCCTAGAAGATGGTAAGCAAGACTTAGGGCAGGTTTAATGTCTATCGTCTATGTAAATGGGCAATATTTAGCGGCTGTTGATGCGGTGATTCCGATAGAAGATCGCGCGCACCAATTTGCCGATGGGGTCTATGAAGTTATCGCCTTTTTCAACGGCAAGTTACTTGACGCTAAGCCGCATTTAAAGCGCCTTGATTATTCTTGTGGGGAAATGAAAATTACCAACCCGCATAGCCATGATGAATGGTTGGAAATAATTCAACAGGTGGTTGCACGTAACGAACATTCGCATGGTGGAATTTACCTGCAAATGTCACGCGGCACACAAAGCCGCAGTCATGTGTATTCGCAAGGGTTGCAACCGAATATTAGCTTATCGGCTTTCGGCCAAAAGACTCCTAGCAAAGCACTATGCTTTGAGGGCGCAAAGGTAATTACCTATCCTGATTTACGCTGGAAACGCTGCGATATTAAAACGACAGGGTTGCTGGGCAATTGTATGGCGAAACAAGCTGCCAGTGAAGCCAATGCCCGTGAAGCGATTTTGATTAAAGAAAATGGCGATGTGAGCGAAGCCAGTGTGTCGAACTTCTTTATCGTTAAAGGTGGTGTGATACAGACTCACCCTTCAACAAACGAAATTTTAAGCGGCATTGCGCGTGATGTAACGCTAAAAATCGCCCATGATTTAAAAATTGAAGTGCTAGAAAAACCTTTCAGCAAAGAAGAAATGTTCGCCGCTGATGAAGCTTTCCTAACGGGCACTACCACCAACATTCTGCCTGTAGTGCAGGTTGACGATGCTATTATTGGCAAGGGCAAACCCGGAGAGGTTACCTTAAAGCTGCTAGATAAATTTATTGAACATATTAAAAACCAAACAGGTTACACGTTATGGAACTAATAAAGCCCAAAGCCATCCTCTATGATTGGGATAATACCTTGGTTGATACATGGCCGGTGATTCATGAAGGTTTACGCTATTGTTTTGAGAAAATGGGCAAAGAACCTTGGACGATTGAAGAGGTGAAAGCCAATGTCGGCCACTCCATGCGCGATTATTTCCCCAAATTATTCGGCGATAGATGGCAAGAGGCGGGCGATTATTACCTAGAAGGCTATAAGCGCGTGCATACACAGGCGCTGAAGCCCTATGACGGCGCAGAAGATACGTTAAAGGCTGTTCAAGCGGCGGGATTATATCAAGCCATCGTCAGTAATAAAAAAGGCCCAACCCTGCGTATTGAAGGTGAACATATTGGCTGGGCGAAATATTTTTCTGCCTTAATCGGCGCAGATGATGCGGCGAATGATAAACCACATCCTGACCATGCTTATATGGCGCTGGCAGATTATACGGGCGAGAAAGATAAATCTATTTGGTTTATCGGTGATAGTGCCGTCGATGTGGAAATTGCGAAAAATGCAGGCTTTACCGCTATCTTCTATGGCACGAAAACTAAGGCTGAAAGCATAACTCACCCGATTGATGCGGTGGTGGGAGACCATGCGCAATTACAGGCGCTGATAGCTGCTCATCTATAATTTACGCCCATGGGGGTAAATCTAAAAAACTAAAGCGGCACACCAAGCTTCTTACGCACATCAACATGCGCGTTTTTCATCTCATGTAGGGCTTCTGTAAGCTGCTTAGGTTGGTTTGCTTCAATAGCGATTGCCAGCATATCGAGATGTTTTTCGTATTTTAGTAGTAGCTCATTTACGGCTGCATAATGTTTGGATATTAGCTCCATATCGCCTTCGGGTGCTTCAGAAGCGGGGGCGGCAACATCTGCAAAGCCAGCGCCGCTATAGCGTGCGAGCCGTTGTCCTGATTGGCGCTCTAACATGGAAACCGTGGCAATGAGGCAGCTGGCCGCGATGCGAGGAAATAGAAGGCGCGCGGCGATACCGCAATCTTCTGCGCTTTCCATTTCTTCTTGTTTTTCATTGCCTTCGCCAAGCTCGGTGCGAATATGGCCAATCATGGCGATATAGTTTTTAAGCGCCTGCACTACATTAGGCTGGTTATTGAGGATAATGTCCGTCCAAAGTGGCGGGTGCGAGTTGCCTAAGCGCGTAAAACGGTAAAGTAAATCAGTCTCATCTTCGAGCGTTTCGGCTGTGGCCAGCGTGGCCGAGGCAGCATAAGCGAGTAAATGCGGCAGGTGCGAAACATAACCATAAACCAAATCGTGAAAATCAGCGGGCATAAGCTCAACAACACTATCAAGATATTGCCAAAAGAATTGCACTTTTTGTAAAGCTGGGTTGTCAATTTCCACCCCCATCGGCGGGGTAAGCATAACAAGTCTGCGCAAGAACATATCGCCCTTCGCATGTTGCGGGCCTTCATGGGTTCCGCCCGCAATCGGATGGCCAGGGATGAAGTTTAGCGCTTCGTTCCCCGGTTGTTCTAGGTAGCGCAAAATAGGTAGTTTCACACTTGCGACATCGGTTAGCACGGTATCTTCATTCAAATGCGGTTTTAGTTTTTCAGTTACTTCGGCCACGCAATGCGGTGGCACGGCGAGGATAATTAGCTCGCAATCGCTTGCCATTTTCTCCAATGGCACAACCGAGTCAATCATCTGTTCTGACTGGCAGTAGCGTAAAGTTTCTTCGTTGCTGTCGAAGCCATAGAGCGTTT
>JALZUV010000304.1 GCA_023301245.1 Rickettsiales bacterium | reverse complement strand
TGGTGTGACAGCGTCGGCTTGATGGTGGTTCTGGACGATGGTACAAGCACGTTGCTGTCGTTGGTGTGTGCTGTTGTTGGTGAGTGCTAATACGATGTGCAGTTGGTGGGTGCATGTTCAATGTGCTGTAGGCATAGGATGTACCGCGGTGGGTCTGTCGTTGGTGTGTGTGGTGCTCGTTGGGAGGCTGTGTGTGGGGGGTGGCTGTTGTGTGCGCTGTGGTGGTAGTGTGTTGGCAGGGTGTTGGTGGGCCTGAAATTGGCGGATCGGTACGCTCGAAAATCAGCAAAAGGGAGATGTGCTGTGGTGGTAGTGTGCTGTAGGCATAGGATGTACTGCGGTGGGTCTGTCGTTGGTGTGTGTTGAAGGCTGAAAATCAGAAGAAGGGATATGTGTGTTGGTGGTAGTGCGTTGGCAGGGTGAGGTGGCTCGCTACCGCTCGAAAATCAGCCGACGGGAGATGTGTGCTGGTGGTAGTGCGTTGGCGGGGTGTTGGTGAGCCTGCAATTGGTGGATCGCTTCGCTCGAAAATCAGCAGAAGGGAGATGTGTATTGGTGGTAGTGTCTTGGCAGGGTGAGGTGGCTCGCTACCGCTCGAAAGTCAGCCGACAGGAGATGTGTGCTGGTGGTAGTGCGTTGGTATGGTGTTTGTGGGCTTAAAATTGGTGGATCGCTTCGCTCGAAAATCAGCAGAAGGGAGATGTGTGTTGGTGGTAGTGTGTTGGCAGGGTGAGGTGGCTCGCTACCGCTCGAAAATCAGCCGACGGCAGATGTGTGCTGGTGGTAGTGCGTTGGCAGGGTGTTGGTGGGCCTAAAATTGGTGGATCGCTTCGCTCGAAAATCAGCAGAAGGGAGATGTGTGTTGGTGGTAGTGTGTTGGCAGGGTGTTGGTGGGAGTAACTCGAAAATGTTTGTTATGATTTTTAAAAAGAAGCGCCAGGACATTTATGACAAAACAATTGCTCGACATTTCTGGTAAAATGCTTGGAGATCCAAACGGCTGTTCGTTGTGTGACCGGCATTACAATCCTGCTCCGACGTAGTCGTGGTGATGGTCAACAGAAACCTTTCAAATGTTTTGGTTATAACATGCCCCGGGCGGCGTCTGCTCTACGATTCGGCACCCGTCCCACAGCGACCACCCGGGAGTGCCACGCCCTTTCCACGCCTCAGCCCGAGGTGTCCTCGCGAAGGAACGGGTGACGCTGCCGAACCCAGTGAGCGAGGGGCGGGGGGAGGAGCTCTCCACGAGACAATTTGCTTGGCCCCCGGCGTAGTGGAGAATTGTATGTACAAGGAGATCCCAGCACAATCGATAAATCTATTCAGTATGAACTAACGAATTTGCTTCTGTCCGAGGTGCTGCAAGGCTGTTGGGTTGGTGGTTGAACTCATAAGTGGGTGGGTGGGTGTGTGTAGATGGGTTGGCGGGAGGTTGGGTAGTTGAGTGGGTGGTGCGTTCGTCGATAAAAGTGGCCGTGGTTTCGATTTGTGTTATTTACATGGTGCATCCGCCACTCGAAAATGGTGTTGCTGCGTGCGGACTGGGTGCTCGTCTACTGCTGTACGCACAGCTATACTGCTGGAGTACATGGTGGATGTTATGATCGGTCGGTAGCTTCTTTGGGTGGGTGGGTGGGTAGGTGGGTTAACGGGTCGGTGGGTACGCGCGTTGGTGCTTTCGTGCCTGTCGATGGTGGCCGTGTTGGGTTTTAATGGTAATATTTGATTTCGTATAACGGCCCCGCTCTGGCATTGTTTTTGTCTGCTACAAGTGCTAAAGTACATGTCGGCATGTTGTGTCTTAATGTTATTTTACGCGTAGACCAAAACAAGCGTTTCGGCATGTCCAGGTTTGCACGCCGTTCCCAGTGACATTTGTCTTATATCATACATGTACTGGATTACTACCACATTACCCCCAACACACTAAACCTTCGCCAGTGTCAACGACGCATCGTTCACCCGGTCACCTGCCATAAGTCGCCACCATCAATCATTAAACTTTATGGACTGTCATCTAGACAATGAAAATGTGCCATGTAAAGGTTAGGGCGTTCGAATCGTGGCTTCGGTACATGCTTGGGGGTTTATCGCATTCCATGACTAATCCTTACCTATCGCCATCGGATGTTCATGGCTAATGGGTTAATGAAACGATAAATGATTGGTCAACCCGCTGTGCCGTGCATATGGACGCCTACGACAAGTCAATGTGTAACTGTCATGCCCTGGCACATAACCCCGCCGCATAACCATAGCATTGCCTAGGGATGCCTTGAAAATTGAGTGGTTGTGACATCGATGACTGCAAGGCAATGCCATGACATCCCACGGCACACCATGCTGTGTTTAGGGCATTGCCGTGTCGTAATGAGGCCATGGAATACCGTGGCACCACCACGAGGGGTTGGCGTGGCAAGGCCATGGGTTTATGGGGTGTCATCGACACGGTGGGTCAGGCATAAACCCGAGGCAATGCCATGGGTCGTGGGTTGCCGCGGCAACCCATGGTTTGCCGCGGCAAGGTCACGGAGGGTCGTGGCGACGTCGTGGGTAACCGTGGCAACGTCATGGAGTGCCTTGGCGAGACCACGGGGTTCCAAGCATTGCCGTGGCAAGCCATGGGTTGCCGCGGGGACCCATGGGTTGCCGTGGCAAGGTCACGGAGGGTCGTGGCAACGTCATGGAAAGGTCACGGAGGGTAGTGGCAACGTCATATGTAGCCGTGGCAACGTCATGGGTTGCCACGGCGACAACAAACGGTGCCGAGCAAGGGCATGGGTTGTCATGGCATTGCCGTGACACGCCACGGCAACCCACGGTTCGCTTTGCCACGGCGACCCATGGGTTGCCGTGGCAAGCCATAGGTTGCCGTGTCAACCCATGGGTTGCCGTGGCATAGTCACGGAGGGTCGTGGCAACGTCATGGAAAGGTCACGGAGGGTAGTGGCAACGTCATACGTAGCCGTGGCAACGTCATGGGTTGCCACGGCGACAACAAACGGTGCCGAGCAAGGCCATGGGTTGTCATGGCATTGCCGTGACACGCCACGGCAACCCACGGTTCGCTTTGCTGGGTTGCCGTGGCAACCCATGGGTTGCCGTGACAAGGTCACGGAGGGTCGTGGCAACGTCTTGGAAAGGTCACGGAGTGTCGTGGCAACGTCATGGGTAGCCGTGGCAACGTCATGGGTTGCCTTAGCGACACCATGACTTGCCTTGGTGACACCACGGGGTCCCAAGCAAAGCTGTGGGTTGCCGTAGCATTGGCATGGCAAGCCACGGTAACCCACGGCCTGCCGTGGCGACGTCGTAAGGTTTCATTATTGTGCCGTGTCGACCCATGGGTTGCCGTGGCGACGTCATGGCGAACCGTCGCAACGTCGTGGTAACGTCGTGGGGCGTGGGGGCAGCGCCCCTAGTAGCGTGGCAACGGCACGGAGTGTCGCAAGGCCATGGGTTACCGTGGGTCATGCCAATCGTTATACAAACCCACGGCAAACCATGGGTTACCGTGACAACGTCATGTCGTCTCATTGATCGCCGTGGCAAGCCATGGGTTTGCCATGGGCTGCCGTGGGTTGCCACGGCAACCCACGGCCAGCCATAG
>JALZUV010000303.1 GCA_023301245.1 Rickettsiales bacterium | reverse complement strand
GAAGTATTCCACGATATTCCGATGGTTATCATGACCAATCTCGGTACTGAGATATCTATGACGATAGAGCGCAGCGGCGAAAGCAAGCAGCTTAGTTTAACGCCACGCATTATCGAAACAAAAGATAGTTACGGCAATAATATAAAACAGCCGCTCATCGGTATTCGAAGCCAAAAGCTTAATTTTAAAGAGGTCGGTGTGGCGCAAGCACTTAGCTATTCTGTCGTGCGTACTTACGATATTTGCGCCGCTACTTTACAGGTGCTCGGCCAGCTTGTTACAGGAAAACGTAGCACTGAAGAACTTAAAGGCCCAGTAGGTATCGCACAAATGTCAGGCCAAGCAGCCGATGCTGGTTTAAACAGTGTTCTATGGTTTATTGCCTTACTCTCGGCCAACTTAGGGCTGGTAAATCTTTTACCTATTCCCATGCTAGATGGCGGTCACCTGCTTTATTACGGTGTTGAAGCTGTGCGCGGAAAACCGCTGGCCGATAAGATTCAAGAATATGGCTATAAGTTTGGCCTTGTGGTTTTACTGTCGCTGATGGCCTTCACCATCATCAACGATATTGTCCAAATGAGTTAATAAACCTTGATTTTCGGTAGCGCATAAGCATGCTTTGGGCTAATAAATTAGCAAGTAATAATGATAGGGAACTACTTCGTGAAATCACGAATTTCAGCATTAACGGCTCTGGCTTTAGTCAGCACGGTATTTTCACCGCTAACAAGCGCAGCACAAACTGTGCCCGTAGCAGCACCCATCGCCCAACCTCTACTTGCCTCATCCGACTCTTTCCGCGTGAATAAAATTGCCATAAGCGGCAACCAGCGTATTGAGCGTAGCACTATTATGTCATACCTCGGCATACGCGAAGGCCTACCCTTTACTCGCTACGATATTGACCGTGGGCTAAAGGCACTCTTCGCCACAGGCTTCTTTGCTGACATTAAGATGCAGCCTGTATCTGACCGCGCAGGCGGTGCAGCATTGCAAGTGCAAGTGACTGAAAACCCCATCATCAACCGTATTGAGCTTGAAGGGAATCGTCGCATTCCTGATGCTGATTTACGCAAAGAAATTGACCTGCAAGCCCGTTCAATTTTCACCCGTCCGAAGGTGGAATCTACAACCCAGCGCTTGCTACAAATATACCGTCGTTCTGGCCGCTATCAGGCGAAGATTGACCCGAAGGTTATCGTGTTAGAAAATAACCGCGTTAACCTCGTATTTGAAATTCAAGAAGGCAAAGAAACTCGCGTTACCAACATCGACTTTGTTGGCAACTCCATTTTCTCTGACGCCAATTTGCAAGACATCATTAAGACGACAGAAGAACGCTGGTGGAGCCCATTCTCTAGCAATGAAAAATACGACCCCGACCGCGTAGCCTTCGATAAAGAGCTACTCCGTCGCTATTATGTTCGCCAAGGCTATGCTGACTTCCAAGTAAAGTCAGCCATTGCAGAAATTACACCTGACGGCGAAAACTTTTATCTCACCTACACAATTGATGAGGGCGAGCGCTATAAGTTTGGTAAAGTAACCGTTGCAGATGCTCTCAGCGGTGACAATAATTTTGCACCTGAAATCACTGCCATCGAAGGTAAAACCTATAACGCCGACGAGATTGAAACCACTATCGACAATATCGTTCAGAAAATGGGCGACAAAGGTTTTGCATTTGTTGACGTAAAACCTGGCTTCACACGTAACCACTCCGACCGTACGATTGACCTAACTTTCGCCGTAAACATGGGGCCACGAGTTTATGTTGAGCGTATCAATATCGACGGAAATTCACGTACATTAGACGAAGTGGTTCGCCGCGAATTTCGCCTTGCAGAGGGTGATGCTTACAGCACATCCAAACTGGCACGCTCGGAACAGCGAATTAAAAACCTTGGCTTCTTCCAAAATGCAGAAATCTCGCAAGCGCAAGGGTCTTCGCCCGATCAAACCGTTATAAATGTTAATGTACAAGAGCAATCAACGGGTGAAATTTCTCTCGGTGCAGGCTTTTCAAGCACCGATGGTGCGTTGGCAGAATTTGGTATTAAAGAATCCAACCTACTCGGCCGCGGTCAAGAGCTTCGCTTAAACGCTTTGATTGCCGCGGAACGCCAACAATTTGATATTGGCTTTACCGAGCCTTACTTCCTCGACCGTGAATTATCAGCGGGTGTAGATTTATTCAAAACTCGAACTGACTTCTCACAAGAAAGCTCGTTCGACCGTGAAAGCTTAGGTGGCGCATTACGCTTAGGCTATGCACTCACTGAACATACTACCCATCAAGGCTATTACCGCTTTGAAGATATAGAAATTACCGATATTGATGATGATGCCTCGCGCTTTATTAGAGACCAAGAAGGTTCAAATATTAGCTCACTCATTGGTCATTCACTTACATGGGATACACGTAATAACCGCTTTGATACAAGTGAAGGCAACTACCTAAAGCTAAGCCAAGATTTTGCAGGCTTAGGAGGCGATAGTCGCTTTATTCGCCATGAATTTAAAGGTGCAAAATTCTTCCCCATCGCACCCCAATGGACATTTAGCCTTGGCGCGACTGGTGGACATATATTTAGTTGGGATGAAGACCGTGATGTTCGTATTAATGAGCGTTTCTTCGTCGGTAGTCGCCAGCTTCGTGGGTTTGACCGCGCTGGAATTGGCCCGCGAGATACTACTACAGACGATGCACTCGGCGGAAATCTCTATTACACGGGTAGTGCAGAATTAATGTTCCCACTTGGCTTACCTGCAGATTTAGGTTTTCTTGGTGCTGCCTTTATCGATGTCGGCGACCTATGGGATATTGATGCTACCGGACCTGAAATTGTGGATTCTAATACTCCGCGTGTATCAGCAGGCCTTGGCCTAGCTTGGCGCTCACCCTTTGGCCCTATCCGTATCGATTTTGCTAAAGCCATTCTCAAAGAAGATGAAGATGAAACGCAGATATTTAACTTCAGCTTTGGCACACGCTTTTAGTTATATTTAGTTACGAATTGTGACGTGTTTAGGCTTGCGTATTAACCCGTTTTCCTATTTCCTACGGCTACTTTCACAATACACAACTGGAGAAATATTCCATGAAACTTACCACCGCATTTTTAGCGCTTATCCTTGCTGCTGTTCCACTTGTAGGCACACACGCACTTGAGGGCGTCGCTGTTATAAATATTCAAGATATTATGCGCGATTCATTAGCGGCTAAGTCTGTTAAGAAAAAACTGGAAGCCAAGCAAAAGTCTTTCCAAAACGAGATGACGCAAAGAGAAAACGCGCTTAAAAAGCAAGAGAATGGCATTGCTTCGCAACGTGGCAAGCTTTCACCTGCCGAGTTTGAAAAGAAAGTTAAAGGCTTCCAACAATCGGCTGTTAAGGCTCAACGTGAAGTTTCAACGAAAAAAGCTAAGCTTGATAAAGCCTTTGCTGATTCGTTAGCCAGCATTCAAAATACCGTTGTCAGCATCACTAAAAGCATCGCTAAACAGCGCGGCTTAAAAGTAGTTATGCCAACTTCACAGCTACTCTACGCCGACCCTTCTTTAGATATTACCAAAGAAGTTCTCGGTCAGCTGAATAAGAAGCTCCCTAGCGTGCAAGTTAAATTTTAGGCTAACTCTTATCTATGGCTGATTTACGATTCTTCGACCGAAAAGGTCCATTCACCCTGCAGCAAGTTTTGACGCTAAGTGGCGCAACCCTTACTGCAGGCGTGGATGACAGCCTGTCATTCGAAGATATCGCACCACTTGATAGAGCAAAAAGCAACCAGATTAGCTTTTTCGATAACCCAAAATATCTTGGCCAATTCGAAACTTCATCAGCAGGCGCTTGCTTCGTAAAAGACAAATATGCTGAAAAAGCCCCTAAGGGCATGGTCACTCTTATTTCAGGTGACCCTTACCGATCCTACGCCCTACTCGCCCAAGCATATTACCCGCGCCTAGAATGTGTGCCAAACATATCGGACCGTGCGACCATCGCGCCTTCCGCTAAAATTGCTAAAGGCTGCATGATTGAAGCAGGCGTTTTCATTGGTGACGATGTCGAAATTGGTGAAAATACTATCGTTCGCGCTAATAGCGCAATTGAGCGCGGTGTTACCATTGGCGATAACTGCCAAATTGGCGCTTGCAGCACTATTAGTCACTCCATGATTGGCAATCAAGTTATCCTGCATCGCGGTGTCAATATCGGCCAAGATGGCTTCGGTTTTGCCATGGGGCGCGACGGGCACGTAAAAGTACCCCAGTTAGGCCGTGTAGTAATTGAAGATTACGTCGAAATCGGTTCTGGAACTTGTATTGACCGTGGCACAGGCCCCGACACTACCATCGGCGCAGGCACAAAAATTGATAATCTCGTGCAACTGGGGCATAACGTACAAATAGGCCGCGGGTGCGTCATTGTAAGCCAAGTTGGCATTGCAGGCAGCACTCAAATTGGTGATGGGGTTATCATCGGTGGACAAGCAGGCGTAGGCGGGCATTTACGCATTGGTGCAGGGGCACGCCTCGCCGCACAATCAGGCGTAATGGCCGATATCCCCGCAGGACAATCTTACGGCGGCGCACCCGCTATCCCTGTAAAAGACTGGCATCGCCAAACGATTGCCATTAAAAGATTAATCAAGAATAAACCAAACCAAGAGTAAATATCATGAGCGAAGATTTAGTTTTAGACGTAAATGACATTATGGAAATGATTCCACATCGTTACCCCTTTCTTTTAATTGATAAAATGAAGAATATCGTTTCGGGCGAAAGCGCCGTTGGCGTTAAAAACGTCACTATAAACGAGCCATTCTTTGTCGGTCACTTCCCTGAAAAACCTGTGATGCCAGGCGTGTTAATTATCGAAGCCATGGCGCAAACTTCGGGCGCATTAGTCGTGCATACATTAGGTGAAGAAGCCAAAGGCAAGCTCGTTTATTTCATGTCAGTCGATAAAGCGAAATTCCGTAAACCCGTTGGCCCTGGCGATGTGTTGGAAATTAAAGTACAAAAAACTCAAGCCCGCCGCTCCGTATGGAAGTTTGATTGTGTCGCGACAGTTGAAGGCACTAAGGTTGCCGAAGCTTCCGTTCAAGCCATGATTATGCTGGATTAGATGAGCAATAACATCCACAAAACTGCCGTTATTGAAGAGGGCGCAACCCTTGGTGAAAACCTCACCATTGGCGCTTATTGCGTTATTGGCGCGAATGTAACGCTGGCCGATAATGTCACGCTAAAAAGCCATGTGGCGCTAGATGGCCATACGACTATTGGCGAAGGCACCATCATTCACCCATTCGCTAGCCTCGGCAGCGCACCACAAGATTTGAAGTTTCAGGGCGAAAAAACGACGCTTACCATCGGCAAAAACAACACCATCCGCGAACATGTCACTATGAACCCTGGCACAGCTGATGGCGGCAGCGCCACGACTATCGGCGATAACTGCCTCTTCATGATGGCAAGCCATGTGGCGCATGATTGCAAAGTGGGCAACCACGTTATTCTCGCCAATAACGCCACACTCGCGGGCCATGTTGAAGTAGACGATAATGTTATCATCGGGGGCCTCGCCGCCGTGCATCAATTTGTGCGTATCGGTAAGCACGCCATCATCGGCGGCCTATCGGGTGTTGAACATGATGTTATCCCTTACGGTTCTGTCATTGGCGAGCGTGCCAACCTTTCAGGTTTAAACCTTATTGGCTTAAAGCGCCGCGGTTTTTCACGCGAGGCGATTCACGGCTTGCGTAACGCATACAAAGAACTTTTCGCTGCAAACGACACGCTTGACGCGCGCAGTAAGCAAGTGAAATTGGCACATTCTAGCAACGAACAAGTGCAAGAAGTTATCAACTTCATCGAAAATGCAGGCTCACGTTCACTCTGTGTGCCAAAGGCAAGCTAACCATGAGCACCGTCGGCATCATCGCAGGCCGAGGCGACCTTCCTTTTCTCATCCTCGAAGCGCTCAAATCGCAATCGCGTGAGCTTTTCATTCTTGCCGTCAATGGCGATACCAAGCCCGAACTTGTCGCTGATACTCCGCACGAGTGGATAGATATGGCCGAAATCGCCCGCACGCTGGAAATTTTCCGCGAACAAGGTGTAACAGATATCGTCATGGCAGGCGGATTATCTCGTCCACCGCTTAAAGCGCTCAAACCGCCAGCATTGGCCGCGAAAATTTTGAAACGCATGGGCGCAGCCTTTTTCAAAGGCGATGATGCCATGTTCAAAGCCATCGTCAGCATCTTTGAAGAAGAAGGCTTTAAAATTTTAGGCGTGGATGATGTTTTAAAAGATATCCTCACTCCAAAAGGCATACTCACCAAAGCCAAACCCGCCAATATGGACGAGATTACTCTCGCGGTAAATTCTGCTAAGTCATTAGGAAAAAAAGATATTGGTCAGGCTGTCATCGTACAAAATAACGCTGTTATTGCGCAAGAAGATGCACAAGGCACAGATGCGCTAATTGTTAAAACAGGCAGCACAGAAGGTGCCATCCTCGCCAAGGTCAAAAAACCCGCGCAAGAACGCCGCGTTGATCTGCCCACTATAGGCCCCGACACTATCGAAGCACTCGCCAAAAACAACTATGCGGGCGTTGCGCTAGAAGCTGACCATTCGCTTATTTTACACCGCGACCAAGTAATCATGCTCGCAGACAAGCACGGCCTCTTTGTGATAGGCGTATAATATGAGCAAGCAGATTCCACATACCTACCTCATCGCAGGTGAAGCTTCGGGCGATTTACTGGGCGCGAAGCTAATGATGTCACTCAAAAGGCTACGGCCTGAATTAGAATTTTCAGGTCTTGGTGGCACAAAAATGCGCGCACAAGGGCTTGATTCGCTGTTCGATAACCGCGAGCTTTCGTTGATGGGCTTTGCCGAAGTACTCCCTCACATCCGCAAACTTAAAGCACGCATGGCACAAGTAGCCGCTGATATTATCGCTAAGCAGCCTGATGTTGTTGTCACCATTGATTCACCGGGCTTCAACTTCCGCCTTGTTAAAATGCTACGCGCATCTGGCGAAGCAAATAACATTAAATTCATGCATTATGTCGCACCAACGGTGTGGGCTTACAAACCGAAACGCGCTGAAAAAATCGCAAAGATATTCGATAAATTATTAGTGCTATTACCTTTCGAGCCGCCCTATTTCGAGAAGCATGGCTTAAGCACTAAATTCGTTGGTCACCCTGTGTTAGAAGATGATTACACTCGCGCTGACGAGCATGCCTTCCGCGAGAAACATGGTATTTTGCCAAACGACCCTATATTGCTGCTATTGCCCGGTAGCCGCCCTACCGAAATACGCCGCCACATGGAAATTTACCTCGATACGCTCGATCAACTCACCACCCGATTTGGCAACCTAACCGAGGTTATCGTCGTGCCACCCAACATGCGCGAAGAAATAGAATCGTATCTCACTGATTGGCCGGGTCACCCTATTGTCGTGTCCGAACAAGAAGAGAAGCACGATGCTTTCGCGGCCTCAACAGTAGCGCTCGTAAAGTCAGGCACTATCACGCTAGAACTCGCCTGCGCGCGAGTGCCGATGGTCGTGACTTACCGTGTTTCGGCCATCACTGCATGGCTACTGCGCCGTATGATAAAAATTAAATATGCCAGCCTTGTCAACTTGTTACTCGACCGCGAGGCGATTCCTGAGCTAATTCAAGAAAATTGCAACCCTGATAAATTAGCGACGAAGCTCGCGGGATTCCTCATCAATAAAGACAAAGGCATCCAACAAGTAGAGGCCGCCCAAGAAGCGCTAGCGATGCTTATCCCTGATAATGGTGATAAACCCTCCGACCTAGCGGCGAAGGAGCTTCTAGCTCTTCAAAAAGCGTAATTTTTCATCTTGGCCGAATAGGTAAAGAAGCATTCGTAATGCTTGGCCACGTTCATCTTCAAGTTCAGCATCGCGGTGTAATATAAGCTTCACCTCATCGCGAGCCGCTTTCAGCAAAACTTGGTCGCGCGGGAGTTCGGCGAATTTGAAGCTGGGTAAACCGCTTTGCTTTGTGCCCAGTAATTCGCCACTACCGCGCAGGCGCAAATCTTCTTCCGCCAAATAGAAGCCATCGTTACTTTCGCGCATTACACGCAGACGCTCGCGGCTGGTTTCGCCCACTTTATCGGCATAGAGCAACAGGCAGCTTGAGGGTTTGTCGGAACGCCCTACTCGCCCCCGCAGCTGGTGCAGTTGCGATAGGCCAAACCGTTCTGCATGTTCAATCACCATAATAGTGGCATCGGGCACATCTACCCCCACTTCCACCACGGTAGTTGCCACGAGTAATTGCGAATCTCCACTCGCAAAGCGCTGCATTTCGGCTTCACGTTCATCGCCTTTAATGCGGCCATGCACCAGTGTTACATTGGTTAACTTACTAAAACGCTTAGCAAATTCACGATGCCTATCGACTGCCGCAGCAAGATCTAACTCCATCGTTTCAGATTCCTCAACCAACGGGCAAATCCAATAGATTTTCTCGCCGCGCTTTAGCGCCTCTTCGATAGATTTCATCACTTT
>JALZUV010000302.1 GCA_023301245.1 Rickettsiales bacterium | reverse complement strand
CCCCCGAGGCTGCTCCAACAGCAGCCCCACGCTTTCGTCCGTAAACCTGAGCCAACTTCCATCCCAACTGGCTATGTCGAGCTTTCGACGCCAGCCTCCACCGATGGGGTTGGCTCTGCTTACGTACGATATTGCGCCCCCTCCCCCGCCTCCCCCCTCGTTGCTACGCCATGGGGCGCGCACGTCACGATAACACTCCTCGTTACTACCCACAAGGCACAATTAACAAAGGCTGCGTATCCTCTGGAATAGTTATTTCTACTTCTACCCTTCCCGCTTTGGAGGAGGGTTAACCTGCCCCCACTCTGTACCCTGGCCCGGCTGGGTCCCGTTACCCATACCCTTCTGAGCCATAACTTCTGCCACCCAGCCGGCATCCTTC
Source organism: Rickettsiales bacterium (assembly GCA_023301245.1). Taxonomy (GTDB): domain Bacteria; phylum Pseudomonadota; class Alphaproteobacteria; order Rickettsiales; family JALZUV01; genus JALZUV01. The sequence goes on along the minus strand of JALZUV010000302.1, from coordinate 3,322 downwards.
CCGTGGCTACGGACGTACGCCTTATACGCGTCGGACGCCCACCGACCCTCCCGCTGCAGCACCTCTGGTGTGGCCCCGCCCGCCGATAAGTGCGTTGCGCCACCAATCCGCAGGGAGTGCAGAGCGTACTCGTCCGCGCGCACGCCCGCCAACGCAACCACTTCCCGCAGGGCTACCGTCGCTTGGTGTTGCGTCCACATCGACCATCGACCGCCACCCGTACCATACGCAACCAGGGGGGCCGACGAGGGGAGAAACAAATAACACGACATCAATTCGATCATAAGATCGACGGCATCACCACCTGCTCCCACGAGCCTCGGTGGACCCGCCCGGACGCGCGAAAGAACCGCCCCTTTTCGCATCTGATCGCCCTTGGACCCCCGGAAACGAACCTCAACGCGGTCAGCTGACGACCAATGCGCCCCGGCCAGCTGAACACTACCCCGAAAGAACGCCACGTCCGCCCGCCGCAAACAGTATGTCTCGTGAATACGCGACCGAGTTTCCGCAAACATTTCCGACGCGCGGGTCAGGAAACAGAAAGACGCGCACAACGCCAGCCACAACACACGACCCCCGTTTCGCCAAGCAGGAATCAGAGTTTCGCCAGCGAGCAACATGGCCCACGACACGGGCCGGCGCACGATCGCTTGGTTACCCACGTCGGCATGCGAGCGCGCCGCACCTTTGAGCGCGCTCGCGATAACGGGGTGGGTGGTGTCAAGCTCGAAACCGCGCGAAATGCGATGGAAAAACTTGATGGCCGACAAATGGGTTTCGATCGTCGCCGGCCGAAGTTTCTTGGTGGCGAAGGCGTACGCTACGTACTCGAACAAATGCCACACGTTGGTCATACCGTCACAGCAACGCGAAAGAAAAACCGGCACACCTGAACGAACCCGAAAGTCTACCCATGCGCCAAAACTCCCCAAATAAGCGCGTTCAGTCGAGGCCGCAACGGCGTTTCGCATGAGTCCGAGGCCAACACCGAAGTACAGAGAGACGTGCCGACGGTCCCCAGGTCCCGAACCTGCCACGGAATGTTGGGGCGAAGGGCGCGTAAGTTATCAAGAACGACGCCGCGACCCCAGCGAGAGATCCCATCAGCGGCAACGTTATGGATACCACGCACATGCGTCGCATCAAAATGCCACCCAGACGACACTTCGAGCACGCCGAGGAGACGCATCAGGGCACCGGAACGCGGTTCCCGCCCCCCGCGGCACCGCCGCACCCAGTGCACGGCGGCTTCGTTGTCCCCTCGCAGCAACACGCAGTCTCCCGTCGCGGACGGTCGCTCTGCACACGAAGACACAAGGACGAAAGCCGAGACGACCATGCCCAAAAGTTCGAGGACGTTAATAGACAGGTCGTTTACGCCAGTGACCGACTTACTTGAGCCGCAAAAACGCGACTGCTCCTGGGCGGTAAGATCATAACGCCAGTATACCCCAGTTTCGAGACAATATCCCCCGACGGCAGTTTTCGACGCGTCCGAAAACAAAGTACGTTGGGCCGGACGCTCAAGCAGATGATACATCGGCGCTGACAAGGCCCCGCCGCGCGCATCAACGCCCTTGTCAACAAACCACCGCCAAAACTCGAGGTCCCCGTGGAACTCAGGCCCGAGGGCAACGCGCCGCCCTGGATTGGCCATACGACCCGCGAAGGCAACGCCGGCGGCGATGCGCGGCATCCCCGCCGACGCCAGCAAACGATGCACGAAGAATGACCCAGCCCGCACCGCAAACGAGACATGCATTAGGAAACCCGCGAGCTGCGACACCTGCTTCGCTGAGGCAGAAGCGCGATTCGAGGGCCATTCTGCGAGGAGAGAGTGCAGCTTGAGGCGCTTATGGGACGGCAACGTCACCGTAAGCGCCTCGGTGTCCACGATCCACCCCAACACCTCGAGACGCGTGTCCCAGTCAGTGATTTTGTTGGCAGACAAGAGGGGTGGATCGGACGCGCCGCGTTCGCCCAGCAAGCGAAAATGGTCCGACGACAACGACTGCACCGCCCGCAAGCAGCGTCGACCGTCCGGCCACCACTGTACCTCGACCAGAATACCGTCGTCGACGTAGTACCTCACGAAGAAAAAGCTCCCGGCATAACCGCCGCTACCGGGAACGGGCCTACAGTCGCGCGGAAGGGGCAAAACCGGAGCCCCCCGCGACGTACCGATTTTTACGTGCTCGACGGCGGCCGCCCCTTGTGGGGACACGACCGCGTCTTGAAACGAAGAGTGGGTGTGCGAGTATTCAAGCGCGGATGCCATCAACCCCCAGAACCCGGGACTATTTCGCCAACCGAATTGCAAGCGCAAATCTACCACAACGTGACCGCCAATTGCGTACCCAAAAACCGGCGCTCCAGCCGGGTCCACCAAAACTTGACGAAACGCGTCTTTGACATCAACGCGGCAAATGACTATTCTGGCGCCCGGACCGTGCATTTGCCGCAAAAACAACACCCGTAACAGCACATCACGGAGCACATGACCGAGCTCGCAAGGGGGGGCGGAGGAAAAATCGGTATCGTCGTTAACGCTAGACCGGCCGCCCGCGCGCGCAAACGTGAGATCGTGAATAATGCGAAACTTGGGATTGAGGACGACCGCGAGCGGCGAAATGCGTAAACCCACGATGTCAGCTGCGACACAGTTGTCAAAAACTAATGCACGCCCATGCACCACATCCGCGCAAATCTTCTTGTGGACAGCAACAGCATGCGGGGCGACGCTAGGGTGGTTACCGTACGCAAGCTCAGTGGTCAAGTTACCCCCCCTCGCAACGCACACCGGAGAGCCCGGCGCCAACACGCGAAGCAACTGCGCTATCCCAGGGAATTTCTTGACGTGACCAAACCAATGACTAACGACATCACGATGAATATGCGGGGCGAGGCGAGCGGTGCCAACAACGGACGTAAACAGGTCAATACTACCGTGGCAAGCGCGCAACAGAGAGGAACCTACGCTAGCTACCTGATCGAGGTTCGCGGAGCCTGTAGCCGACATCGCCCGCGCCACAACGTCCCGCGCGACGCACCACGCCTCGACCGCCGCACCACGCAGGGCGCTCGCACGCGCGCCGCCGGCCGCGACGACCTCGCGTACCGGTCCCACACTAGGGTTACCTGGATCGTCTCGGCCAGGTGACACGGTCGCGCCGAAAACTCGTGTCGAAACTACTTGACCAAACCGCGCGCGCTCATCATCTTTACCTCTATCCCCGAAGGCGACGGATCCCGGTGCAATGCTCGCGCGCTCTCGCCCGACGCCGCCGTCGCCAGCTAGAGCCTCCAGCGCGCGCCCCCG
>JALZUV010000301.1 GCA_023301245.1 Rickettsiales bacterium | reverse complement strand
TTCTGCGCCCGCTTTTATCAAAAGCGCCTTTATTCAGCCAATGAGAAGCGCCAATTCTTTGTGGATTATTATCGCCCGCAACTGCTAACCGATGAGGGCAAACTTACCGCCTATTTTTTGCCCCTCATTGAAGGTTCGCTAACCCCTTCTGCCGATTACCCGTACCCAGTTTGGGCCGTGCCGAAAGATTTTAAAAAACCTTACCTCACCCGTCAAAAAATTGATGAAGGCGCTTTAAAGCATAAGGAGACTCCGCTGCTTTGGGTGAAAGACAAGGTCGATTTATTCTTTCTACATATTCAAGGTTCGGGCAAAGTGCTGCTGCCAGATGGCTCTATTATGGGCTTAGGTTTTGCCGCTAAAAATGGCCAAACTTACAATTCTATTGGTAAAAAGATGGTGGCCGAAGGGCTGATTGAAGGTGCCGAAGTTTCAATGCAGGGCATTAAAAAGTGGCTAAAGGCCAACCCTAAAGAAATGAATCGCATCTTGTGGCATAACCCCTCTTACATTTTTTTCCAAAAGCAAAAGGCGGATGAGGCGATAGGCGCGCAAGGTGTGCCACTCACCGCGCGAGGCTCTATCGCGGTTGACCCGAAACATATTGCTTACGGCACGCCCGTTCTAATCGAAACCACCTTGCCCGATGCGAAAATGCCCAGTTTGCATTTGGCTATTGCACAAGATACTGGCAGCGCCATCAAAAGCGAAAAGCGCATTGATTGGTTCTTAGGCCATGGCAAAGGCGTGGGTGAATTAGCAGGGAGAATGCATCAAAAAGCTCGCTATACGGTGTTAAAACCAAAGGCGACTCGCTAATGGAGAATCGCACCTTAAGCCAACAAGAAAAACAAGTATGGCATAATTTCACCCGCGATATTGTAACAACATCACCATCGCTGGCAATTGATGATGAGTCGGTAACTCCAGCGATTGAAATACGCGGGGATACCCCTGCTGCCTCCCCCATTTATCGGAAACCTACGGCAGATGATTTACACCCAGGCGATACCAGCCAAATTAGTGGTACATCGCTCAAGCAAATTAAGCGCGACCGCCCTGATGCTACGTTAGATTTACATGGCTATACACAAGAACAGGCGGTTGAGTTATTTCAGCAATTTATTAGCCAATCATCCGATAATGGTCGCCGCTTACTTCGTGTTATTACGGGCTATGGTAAAATGACAGGCGGCCAAGGCGTGCTGCGCGCTGCTTTACCAAAATGGGTCAATTACCCAGAAAATCGGCGCCTTATCTTAAGTTATCAGCAAGCAAAAGCCCATGATGGCGGTGCCGGGGCGTGGCTGTTATTACTAAAGCGCAAGGAGCGGCTATGAGCGCGCATATTCTAGTAGTAGATGACGATGCCCGCTTGCGCAGTTTGTTGGAGCGCTATTTAACCGAGCAAGGCTATATTGTCAGCACGGCTGAAGATACTGAGAAAGCCAAGCAAACCTTATCGCTGCTAAAGCCCGATGTTATGGTGCTTGATGTGATGATGCCTAATCAAACAGGCTTAGAATTTTCTGCTGAGTTAAGTGCTGACAGCGCCCCTCCCATTTTAATGCTAACGGCGATGGACACGGCAGACGACCGTATCGCTGGGCTAGAGTCTGGCGTAGAAGATTATTTGACTAAGCCATTCGAGCCACGCGAGCTCTTACTTCGCCTTGGCAATATTCTCAAACGTACGGTACATGAGCAGCAGATATCGGTCAGTATCAATTTTGATGGGTTTGAATTTACCCACGAAACACAATCGCTGGTGCATGAGGTGGAAGGCGTTATTTCCCTCACCACCGCCGAGCGAGAAATACTCTCGGCATTAGCGGCCAAACCTAACGAGCCTTTACCGCGTGAACTACTGGCGGTTTACTTAGAGGGGGGCGATAATTTGCGGCACGTTGATGTGCAAGTTGGCCGTCTACGCAAAAAACTAGGGGAAAGCAAGGCGGTGCAAACCGTGCGCGGCAAGGGCTATAAGCTGGTGGTGAGCGCATAATGGTAAAACCAATCGCCCGATTTTTCCGTCGCATTACCCCCAAAACCTTATTCGCACGTGCGTTGATGATTCTGGTTTTACCCATATTATTCATCCAACTAATTGCTGTATTCATCTTCTATGATAAGCACTGGGCCAGTGTTACACGACAATTGTCATCGTCGCTCGCTGGAGAAGTTACATGGTTAGTTGAACATTGGGAATATGCAAATGATGTGGAGCGGCGGCGTTGGTTGGCGCTGCAAGCCAAACGAAACTATGGCCTACGTGTGGGGCTTATGCCGCCCATGCAGAGCAACTTGCCGAAGCGCTCATCAAAAGCACATTTCCCATTATTTCAAGAGCAATTAGCCCAGCGTATTAACCGCCCCTTTGCTTTACGCTATGTAGAAGACACAGAGCAGCTCAATATTTTCATTCCTATTCGTAATTCAATGTTGCGAATTGAGGCGCCGAAGAAACGTCTCGCTAGCTCAACCACGCTGATTTTTGTTGGCTGGATGGTGGGTTCATCGCTGTTATTGGTTTTAGTGGCTATTTTATTCCTGCGTAACCAAATAAGGCCCATCGTGCAGCTATCGCGTGCGGCCGAAAAGTTTGGTCGGGGGCAAGAGGTCGAGGGTTTCCGTCCGTCGGGGGCGCAAGAAGTCCGCCAAGCTGCGCAAGCCTTTATGGAAATGCGTGGGCGTATTCGCCGACAAGTCGAAAGCCGCACCGCAATGCTGGCCGGTATTAGCCACGATTTACGTACACCCTTGACGCGTATGAAGTTAGAACTTGAGATGCTAAGCAAAGATGAAGGCCTAGTCGATTTACGCAAAGATGTTAGCGAAATGCAAAACATGGTGGAGTCGTACCTAGCATTCGCCAGTGGTGAAGGCAGCAAGGATGCCGAGTCACTCACGATTGCTGAGCTTATTACGCAAGCAGCAGAACCTTATCAGCGGCGTGATTCCAACCTAAGCTTGGGTGATTTACCCGATCGTTCTATTAGCGTAAAGCGTCAGGCTATTATTCGTGTATTACGCAATTTAATCGATAATTCGCTACGTTATGGCGATAAATGCTGGATTAGTGTCAAACTTCGCCGAAAACGCTGCTTAATTATGGTCGATGATAATGGCCAAGGTATTCCCAAAGATAAGCACGAAGAAGTGTTCCGTGCCTTTAACCGCTTGGAAGAATCGCGCAATAGCGAAACGGGTGGAGCAGGTTTGGGTTTGACCATCGTGCGCGATATTGTCCATTCGCATGGTGGCGATGTATCGTTAAATGATTCACCTCATGGCGATGGCTTGCGTGTTGTTGTGAGCCTACCGCTATAGTCATTTAACTTCTAATGGCCCTAGAATAAAAAAGGGGAGAGCTTTCGCCCTCCCCGCTTAAATTGTGTAAAATTCAGCTATTATGCTGCTTTTTTCGCCAATTCTTTAGCTTCTTCGATGCTAGCGTTAAAACGCTTATTCAATGTTTCCATCGCTTTAAACTGAGTTTTTGTTGCAAGGTCAGTAATTTCTTTCGCTTGCTTAGTGTTAGTTGAAGCAGATTGTTTTACAAATTCGCCTTGCTTGGCTGCATTTTGGTCAGGTGCAGTGCTAGAAAATACTTCGTTAGAAGCGCTAATCGCTGCCTCAACATTTTCTTGGGCGTAAGCGGCTGATTTCTGTGCGATTTCCTGTACAGATTCGCCCATCTCTTTTGCCACGGCTGCAAAAGCCTCAATATTTTTTTGTTGGATAGCAAAAAGCTTGCTCGTGTCAAGCTGTGGTAATTTGTAAGACTCAAAGCCTTTCATAAATTGATCAAACATAATGTTCTCCTTGTGTGTTTATACTTCCTTATCTCATGTTGCGCTGCACAAGTCAACGATATTTGTGCAGTGCAACATGCAGAGATAACCGTTGCGTGATGGCAAAAGCACAGTAGAAGTAACGCTATGGAATTAGAGAAAAAGAAACAACTGGCAACCGATTGGTTCCGCGATTTACGTAATCAAATTTGTGATGCATTTGAACAAATTGAGCGTGAAACGGGCAGTAATGCTAGTTTTAAGCGCACAAAATGGCAAAAAGAGCCAGATGAATTAACCCAAGGTGGCGGTGAAATGTCGCTTATGCGCGGTGAAATATTTGAGAAAGTCGGCGTTAATATCTCCATCGTTCACGGTGAGTTCTCCGAAAAGTTCCGTAAAGAAATGACCCATGCCACTGATGATCCACGTTTTTGGGCAGCAGGTATCTCGCTCGTAGCACATATGCGCTCGCCCCACATACCGACCGTCCACATGAATACCCGCATGATTGTGACGGGTGAGGCAAGCCCATGGTTTGGTGGCGGAGCAGATTTAACGCCGATGTTGCCTAATAAAGACGATGAATTAGCCTTCCACGCTGCATTAAAGGATTGTTGCGATAAGCATGGCGAAGATTATCACGCGCGATTTAAAAAATGGTGTGATGAGTATTTTTATCTACCGCACCGCAATGAACCGCGTGGTATTGGCGGTATTTTCTATGATTATCTCAAAGAAAACTGGCAGAAAGATTTTGCCTTTACACAAGAAGTTGGGCGAACATTTCTGCAAATTTACCCGCAAATTGTACGTGGAAACTTAGAGAAAGAATGGACGCAGCAAGAGAAGGAAATTCAGTTACATAAGCGCGGCCGCTATGTGGAGTTTAACCTTCTGCACGACAGGGGAACTCGCTTTGGCATTATGACGGGCGGTAATACTGAGGCTATTCTTATGTCGTTACCACCAGAAGTTAAGTGGTAGCAGGTACATCGCTGAATTGGCCATCTTGAAGGGAAAGCAGTTTCCCGTCTTCAATGCGGAAGTACCAGCCGTGCAATTCTAGTTCACCTTTCTCAACGCGTTCAGCTATCCATGGGAAGCTCATTAGGTTATGTAATGAAATTTTAATGGCTTGCTGTTCGCACTCGGTTTTAGTGGGCTCGTTACTTGCATTTTTAGCAATTTCTACCCAAGGGGAGATGAAGCTGAAATCTTGTCCGTCAGGTGCAGCGACACCTTCGCACGCTGCATGAATGCCACCACAGTTGCTATGACCCATTACAATAATATTCTCAACATGTAAGTGGCATACCCCAAATTCTAGAGCGGCAGAAACACCATGTAAGCTATCAGGGTTAGGTTGATAAGGTGGCACAAGATTGGCAACATTACGAATAACAAAGGTTTCCCCAAAGTTTGAGTTAGTAATTGATAGCGGGCTAACGCGCGAGTCACTGCAGGCTATTATGAGTGTTTTGGGAGTTTGGTCTTGACTAACTCGTTGCGATAAATGCGGGTTAT
>JALZUV010000300.1 GCA_023301245.1 Rickettsiales bacterium | reverse complement strand
CTCACCCTTTTCGGTTTCGCATTAGGCATGGATAAGGCACATAATTTTTTAGATTTTATTGGCCCTACAATGTTATTAGCCGCCGCCATTTATGCCGCCGTATCGGGATTAATTTATATTGCCATCGCCATCGTAATATTATTTCTATTTAAAATAATTATTCGCTAATTAATTTAGATTATTTTTATTTAATTTTTCTTCTTTATTTCCAAAATTATTTTTTATGGTTTGCGTGCATGTTTCAGAATTAAATGAGCATATAACTAACGCCCACAAACTAGGGCTAGTGGCCACTCCCACAACAGAAAGTGCCGTACCAATGATGGCCAATGTTCCGCCTTTTTTAATGAGCGAAATAATCCCTAAAATTAAACCCACAACAGAAAATATTCCCAAGAATGGCACTATACTTAAACTGCCGAAAATAGTGCTTAATAAACCTAATACAGAAATAGATTTTTCTGAATTATTTTCCATATTAAATGGCGGCCTTCATAATTGTTTTTCCGCCATTGGTAATTTTAATTAATAGGCTCACACATTCTGGCAATACTCGCTGCATAAAGAAGCGCGCTGTATCTAATTTCGTTTCGTAAAATTCTTTCGATTGGCCACCGTCGCCGCTCTCAATTTTCTCCAGCGCAAGCTTGGCCTGACGCGCCCAAACATAGCCCATAATAACCAATGCAAATAATCGCAAATATTCAGTCGCACCGGCCGCTGGTTCGTTCGGATCACCCATCCCAGTTTTAGCCAACCAAAGAGTCGCATTTTGTAGATGCTTCATATTTTGATATAGCGGTTTTGTAAATTCCGCCATTTGCGGATTGTCTTTATTCTCTTCAATAAACTCGCTAGCAGGGTGGAAGAATGCACGCGCATATTTACCAAACTTATATGGCAATTTACGGCCAATTAAATCGAGCCCCTGAATACCATTCGTGCCTTCATAAATCATCGCGATTCGTGCATCGCGAGCATATTGTTCCACGCCATATTCTTTAATATAGCCATAACCGCCATGCACTTGCATTGCTTCACTGGCCACCGCAAACCCCATATCAGTAAAGTAAGCCTTGATGATGGGAGTCATTAATTGCATCCAATGATCAGCCTGCTCTTTATCGGCCTCATTGTCAGAGCGCTTGTGAATATCTAGCTTCAACGCCGTTTCCATCGCTAGCGCACGCGCGCCTTCTGTGAAACTTTTCATCGTTAGCAACATACGACGTACATCAGGATGCACAATAATCGGATCCGCCGCTTTATCAGGAGCCGCCGGCCCACCTTTTAACGCCCTGCCCTGCAAGCGCTCTTCTGAATAAGCCAGTGCATTTTGCCAAGCGACTTCAGCCAAGCCAAGCCCTTGAATACCCACGAGTAATCGAGCCTCATTCATCATTTTAAACATCGCACGCAAGCCTTTATGCGGCTCGCCAACCAGCCAACCCACTGAATTATCGTAACTCATGACACAAGTTGGCGAAGCGTGGATACCCATTTTATGTTCAATAGATTCACAGCGTACACCGTTTTTATCGCCCAAACTGCCATCGTCATTCACCTTAACTTTTGGCACTAAGAACAAGCTAATGCCCCGTGTTCCTTTCGGTGCATCGGGTAATTTTGCCAATACTAAATGAATAATATTCTCTGTCTTATCTTGCTCACCCGAAGAGATGAAAATCTTACCTCCGCTAATGTTAAACGAACCATCATCGTTCGGTTCCGCCTTGGTACGAATCAACCCTAAATCAGTTCCACACTGCGGTTCGGTTAGGCACATTACACCTGACCACTCTCCCGACACCATCTTCGGCAAATATTTTTGCTTTAATTCATCACTCGCAAAGTGGTTAAGGGCGCTATAGGCACCATGGCTCAAACCTGGGGTCATACCAAATGACAAATTGGCCGAACATGTCATCTCAACCATCGGCATATTCAGCACTTCGGGCATGCCCTGTCCGCCATATTCAGGGTTACACGTGAAACTCATCCAGCCCGCTTCACAATATTGCTTATAGGCCTCTTTGAATCCTGTTGGAGTTTTTACCTCTCCATTTTCATATGTAAGTCCCTCCTCATCACCAGATTGGTTAATGGGGAATATGACATTCTCACAAAATTTTGCTGCCTCATCTAGTAACGGAGTGACGAGTTCTTCCGAGCCCTCAAACCCATCAAGCGATTGATATTTATTAATCTCTAGGTATTCACGAATTAAAAATTCATAGTCATTCAGGGGGGCATTATAGATAGGCATAGGGGCTCACTTTACTTAAATGTTGCTCATTTAAGCATTACCCTAACCGATAAACGTCAAGAATGTATTAAAAAGTGAAAAACTAACGCCTTAATTAAGCCGCATCACCCAAACGACGCAAAATAGTATCAAGCTCCTCTAACGAACTATAACTGATAACAATATCGCCCTGCTGCGCACCGAAATCATTGATTTGCACTTTAAGCCCCAAACTGTCAGATAATGTAGCCTCAAGCGCCAGAATATCTTCGTTTTTATCAACCACTTCGCGTGCACTCATTTGAGCCGATGCACCACCAGATTTACCCGGTGCTTTGGGTTTTGTATCTAACTCGCCCTTAGCGAGGCGCTCTGTTTGGCGAACATTTAAATTTTTCGCTACCACTTGTTGTGCCAGCTCAATCGCATTATCGGAGGCCATTAATGCTCTTGCATGGCCCATTGAAAGCTTTCCTGCTTTAAGTAACACTTTAATTTCGTCTGGCAAGCCCAACAAACGTAAGAGATTTGCAATATGGCTACGGCTTTTTCC
>JALZUV010000299.1 GCA_023301245.1 Rickettsiales bacterium | reverse complement strand
ACATCAATGGGCAGGGGCGCAACATTATAATCGCCACCGATAATGAGCGGAATATCTTCGGTTAGCAGTGTTTTTGTATGGGCGTGTAGGCGGTCATAGAATTTCATTTTATATTGAAACTTATCCGAATCGGGTGCTTGGCCGTTGGGCACATAAACACTCGCCACCCGTGCCACGCCGTTGGGGGTGGTAATGAGCGCCTCAATATAGCGTTTTTGTACATCTTCTTCATCGCCAGGTAGGGCGGTGATAATATCTTCCATCGGGAATTTAGAAAGAATGGCCACACCGTTAAAGGTCTTTTGCCCTGTGAAGCTTAGGTTATAGCCTTTATCTTCCAGCTCTAGCGTTGGAAATTGTTCATCCACCACCTTTGTTTCTTGCAGCAAAATAACATCGGGCTGCGCTTCTTCTGACCAGTTAAGTAGGTGTTCTAAGCGTTGGCGTAGGGAGTTAACATTCCACGTGGCGATTTTCATTTGTAAAGCCTAATTCTCTTTTCGCGTTAATAGTTCGACTAACCGTTTTTCACAGGCTTTGAAGATAATATAAGCTACCAAACTGATTGAACCGTAAAATGCGAGTAAGGCGATTTCTATTAAAGCGCCATCCATAATTGCTCTCATGCCATGTTCAATTATAAAGCTAATATTGGCCTGAAGTAGAAAAAATAGATTATAAGAGCTTAAACCAAAGATAAGTGTTGAAGGTAGCATGAGCAGAAAAACTGCTAACGGGTGCTGCGGGAAAAAGCGAGATAGCTTTATCATTTACAGCGCGAAGCTATTGCCACAACCGCAGCCGCTGGTGGCTTGCGGGTTGCGTAGCGCGAAGGCTGAGCCGACTAGTTCGGTCGTGAAGTCGAGTTCAGAGCCTTCGACCAGCTCGAGCGAGCTAGTGTCAATTACCACAGTAGCGCCGTCTTTTTCTACCGATAGATCATCATCGGCGAGCGCCGTTGCATCAAAGTCGAAGCGGTATTGAAATCCAGAGCAACCGCCACCTTCAACGGCAATACGAAAGTAAGTGCCGTTGGGTTCATCGGTTAGTAAATGAGCGATGCGTTTGGCCGCAGAGTCACTCAATGAAATGTTTGGTATGGTTGTCATGCATGTAATATAACTTATTTCTTGCGGGTTACAAGAGGTGCAGTAGGGTGAACTTATGCAAGACTGGATGCAACCTGATACAAAATCTCTAAGCGCTTATGCTACTAAGCCTGAGCGCTCGCGTGGGCGGTTGGTAAATGAGAGCGAAAGCCAAAATCGTACGCCGTTTCAACGTGACCGTGATCGTATTATTCACTCGATGGCTTTTCGGCGGTTAGAATATAAAACGCAAGTTTTCGTTAATCATGAGGGCGATCATTATCGCACACGGCTCACCCACTCGCTAGAAGTAGCGCAGCTGGCGCGTTCAATTGCGCGTACCTTGCAACTGAATGAAGATTTGGCCGAGGCTTGCGCACTGTCGCATGATATGGGGCATCCGCCCTTTGGGCATGCGGGCGAAGATGCATTGCAAGCCGCACTCACCAAACATGATGGTTTTGACCATAACGCCCAAACGCTCAAATTAATGATGGTGCTAGAGCAGCGCTATGCCGAGTTTGATGGGCTGAACCTAACATGGGAAACGCTCGAAGGTATCGCCAAACATAATGGCCCTGTAGAAAATCCCCACCCCACGTTGCAAAGCTGCAATAGCTTGTTCGATTTAGAATTAAACACTCACGCCAGTGCTGAGGCACAAGTGGCCGCACTGGCAGATGATATTGCCTATAATAATCACGATATTGACGATGGGCTACGTGCAGGTTTATTTGAGGTGGAAGATTTATTGCACCTACCGATGGTCGGCCAAATTTTCCGCGATGTGGTGAAAAAATACCCGCTGCTTTCGCGCCAGCGTTTGGCCAATGAAGGTGTGCGCCGCATTATCAATGCCATGGTGGTCGATTTGCTAGAAGAAACGCATCGCAATTTAAGTAACCTAAATCCGCAATCGGTTGAGGATGTCCGCAGCGCAGGCAAAGCGGTGGTGGTGTTTTCGGACGAGATGGCAGGGGTGCATCGCCAATTGCGCAAATTCCTGATGGAGCGCATGTATAAGCATTATAAGGTGAACCGCATGACCAGCAAAGCACGGCGTATTATTATGCAGCTTTTCGAAATTTTCGCGGCAGAGCCTAACTGCCTACCCACCGAATGGTTTAATAAGCTACAAGCCGCGAGCGAAGAAAATGTAAAAATGAGCATCATTGCTGATTATATTAGCGGTATGACCGATAGGTTCGCCATGCAAGAGCATGGGCGGTTGTTCGATTTGAGTTCACGTGCGGCGCAGGGTTAGCCCCTTGCATTAGTTGAGAATTTCGCCTAAACCCCAGCCATGAATTTATTTCAATTATTACAGCAGCAAGTGCGTGAAGCGGTAACGCTTTTAGCGGCTGAACATGAGTGGCCAGCTGGCCTGCCGATAGATGCCATTACAGTGGAGCTGCCGCGTAATCCTGATCATGGCGACGTGGCCACCAATGCGGCCATGGTATTGGCTAAGCCCGTCGGTAAAAATCCACGCGAAATTGCCGAATTATTGAAAACGCAGATTGAGCAATTTGATAGTTGCGAGTCGGTTGAAATTGCAGGGCCGGGGTTTATCAATTTACGGTTTTCGCCTAGTTTTTGGCAGCAGCTTTTGCCTGCCATCCATTCGCAGGGGCTAGAATATGGCGATTCGGCACTGGGTGTCGGCAAAAAAGTTAATGTGGAATATGTGTCGGCGAACCCAACAGGGCCGCTGCATATAGGCCATGCACGTGGCGCGGTGGTGGGCGATGCGTTGGCGGGCTTGATGGAAAAAGCAGGCTACGCCGTAACGCGCGAATATTATGTGAATGATGCGGGTAGCCAAATTGATACGCTTGCGCAATCAGCGTACCTTCGTTATCGCGAAGCGCTTGGTGAAGAGATTGGTGAAATTCCTGAAGGGTTATATCCAGGCGATTATTTGCTGCCTGTGGGTAAAGCTTTGGCGGAGAAGTTTGGCGATAAACTGACCAAAGAAGATGAATCCCAGTGGGTGCCGAAGGTGAAGCGCATTTCGTTGGAGATGATGCTGGATTTAATCCGCGAAGATTTATCGCTACTAGCAATTAAGCATGATGTGTTCTCGTCTGAACAAGTCTTGCGCGATAATGGCAAGGTAGAAGAGGTTTTACAAAAACTCGAAGCTGAAGATTTAATTTATGTTGGTGAGCTTGAAGCCCCCAAAGGCAAAGAACTTGATGATTGGGAGCCACGCCCGCAGACTTTATTTAAATCTACGAAATTTGGCGATGATGTAGATAGAGCGCTCAAAAAGTCGGATGATAGCTGGACCTATTTTGCCCCTGATATTGCTTATCACTACGATAAAATCCAACGTGGGCACGATATTCTGATTGATATTTTTGGTGCCGACCACGGCGGTTATGTGAAGCGTATTTCGGCGGCGGTTGATGCATTATCTGGCGGGCTTTCAACCATCGAAGTGAAGCTGTGTCAGATGGTGAAATTCATGCGCGCAGGCGAACCCGTGAAAATGTCGAAACGTTCTGGTAGTTTTATTACTGTGCGCGAAGTGGTGGAAGAAGTTGGCAAAGATGCCTTACGTTTCATTATGTTAACGCGAAAAAATGATGCAATGCTTGATTTTGATATGGATAAGGCAGTCGAGCAATCGCGCGATAATCCTGTGTTCTATGTGCAATATGCACATGCGCGCTGCAAGTCAGTTTTACGTATGGCGGAGGAGCAAAATCCTGCGGCTGTAACGTTATCGCAAAAGATGGGTGATGATCTATTGGCGACACTTAGCCATAAGGCAGAATTGTCGCTATTGAAAAAAATGGCCTATTGGCCGGTGTTGGTGGAGCAGGCGGCATTATCGTCAGAGCCGCACCGTATTGCCTTCTATGTACAAGAATTAGCGGCGGAATTTCATAGCTTCTGGAATATGGGCAATGAAAATGAAAACTTGCGTTTTTTAACATCTGATGAAAAACTGTCGGCAGCTCGTTTAGTATTGGTAGCGGCGGTGGCACAAGTGGTCGCTAGCGGCTTAAAAACACTGGGTGTCGAAGCAAAAGAGGAAATGCGATAATGGTACGAAAAAAATCTTCCTATGATGATTTGGAAACTGACTATTTTGATGAAGAAGTAGGCGGAAGCTTCCTAAGTTTAATGTCGCTAGGCGTGGCGTTTCTTGCT
Source organism: Rickettsiales bacterium (assembly GCA_023301245.1). GTDB lineage: Bacteria > Pseudomonadota > Alphaproteobacteria > Rickettsiales > JALZUV01 > JALZUV01. The sequence goes on along the minus strand of JALZUV010000299.1, from coordinate 269 downwards.
GTGGCTGCCTTTATTGCATTAGCATGGTATGCCTATCAAGGTGATGGCGCAACTGATGGCGAAATGGAAACTATCTACGCCCAAGAAGGCGATATTCGTAATGCCCCTGAAGGCGAAAGTGGTTGGCAGTTTCCTGATGCTGAGCGTCAAGTTTATAATCTAGGTAACGGCGATGTTGAAGATATGCAGGTAGAACAAATTTTACCGCAGCCCACACGCCCGCAAGCGCGAGAACCTGTGCAAGAAACCACCGAAGGTTGGATAAATAA
>JALZUV010000298.1 GCA_023301245.1 Rickettsiales bacterium | reverse complement strand
AAGCCTTTGTGGTGGCGCGCACTAGCCGCGACTCGGGCAAGGCGGCATTATTTGTGACCGCAAGCGACAGAGAGATGGACTTAGCCTTACAGCAACTAGAAGTATTTGCCAAAGGCGCCATCATTCTACCTTTTCCTGCGTGGGATTGCTTGCCCTATGACCGTAGCTCGCCTAAACACACCACCATGGCGCAGCGGCTTTCCACCCTTTCAACGCTGCTAAATGCGCCCAAGGGCAAACGCATTATTGTAGTGGCCACGGTGAATGCACTCACGCAAAAACTGCCGCCGCGCTCGTCGATTGAACATGCCACTTTGTCGCTTACCAAGGGTGAAGATTTAAACCGCGATGCCTTGATGCGCTATCTGGTAGCCAATGGCTACACCCGCGTGAGCAAAGCGATGGAAGCAGGCGAATTTGCCTTACGCGGTAATATTATCGACCTCTTCCCCAGCGGATTTGAACATGGGTGCCGTCTCGATTTATTTGGCGATGAGATTGAATCTATCCACGGATTCGACGCGCTAAGCCAGCGCTCTGATAAGCAAGATATTGAACAAATTACGCTGCACCCCGTAAGCGAAGTGCTGCTAGATGATAAATCTATCGCACGCTTTCGCGACAACTACCGCGATACGTTTGGTGCCATTAACAAACCCAACATGCTTTATAATGCCATTAGCGAAGGCCACACACATGGCGGCATGGAAAATTACCTGCCGTTCTTTTATAGTCACCTCGATACGCTTTATGACTACCTGCCTGATGATACATTAACCCTTTATAGCTACCTGTCCGACATGGCATTAGAAGACCGCCGCGAACTGGTGCAAGATTATTACCAAGCCCGCAAAGAGCTGGGTGCCGCGCAAAGCGATGAGGTGTATCATGCGCTAGAGCCGTTCAACCTTTACCTGCTTGGCAAGGAATGGGAACAGCTTTGCGAGAAACAAAACATCATTAAACTCTCGCCTTTCTCTGATGCGAAAGGCGCTAGCCAAGCTATCCGCGTTGGCCGCGAATTTTCGGGCGAGCGTAAAGCAGGCAAAAACCCATTTGAATTTGCCAGCCATTATTTGCAAAAACATATCGATGAAGGCAAAGAGCTTTTCATCGCCGCTATCTCGGATGGTTCGCAAGATAATCTCCAGCAAAAAATGCCACTGGCAAAAAAAGCGACCATTGCCACCCTCCCGCTTGCACGGGGTTTTGTCGCTGATAAACTCGTGGTCCTTTCCGAGCAAGATATCCTCGGCGAACGCCGTGTGCAAAAGCGCAGTAAGCGCCGCACCTCGGAAGAGTTTTTTGCCGAAGCAGCTAACTTTACCGAAGGTGAATTGGTGGTTCATCGCGAACATGGAATTGGCCGTTTTGAAGGGCTAGTGACGATGGAAGCAGGCGGCATTAGCCACGATTGCCTCAAGCTAGTTTATGCCGAAAATGCACGATTGTTTTTACCCGTTGAAAATATCGACCTCATCAGCCGCTATGGTGATACAGGCGACGATGAGGCAACAACATTGCTCGATAAACTTGGTGGCGCAAACTGGCAAGCACGCAAAGCGCGCTTAAAAGAACGCATTAAAATGCAAGCGGAAGAATTGCTGAAAATTGCTGCCAAACGTAACCTTGCCAAAGCCCCTATCCTCACCCCACCTAACGGGCTATATGAAGAATTTTGCAACCGCTTTCCTTATGTTGAAACCGACGACCAACAACGAGCGATTGACGAAATATTAGACGACCTTATGCTTGGCCGCCCTGCCGATAGGTTAATATGCGGCGATGTTGGTTTTGGTAAAACCGAAGTCGCATTACGCGCCGCATTTGTGGCCGCTGCCGCGCAAGAAGGGGGCGTGCAAGTAGCACTCATTGCACCCACCACCCTGCTCGTTCGCCAACATTACAAAACATTCAAAGAGCGCTTTAAAGGCCTGCCGATTGAAGTGCGCCAACTCTCGCGGCTCGTCACCGCCAAGGAAAGCAAAGAAACCAAACAGATGTTGGCCGAAGGCAAGGTCGATATTTTATTAGGCACGCATGCGCTACTAGCCGACTCTACCAAGTTCAAAAACCTCGGCCTATTAGTGGTCGATGAAGAACAACATTTTGGCGTTAAGCAAAAAGAAAAACTCAAAAAGCTCCGCAGCGATATTCACGTCATCACCTTATCGGCCACCCCTATTCCACGCACCATGCAATTGGCACTTACGGGCGTGCGCGACCTCTCGCTTATCACCACACCACCAGTTGACCGCCTTGCTGTTCGCACCTTCGTATCGCCTTACGATCCGGTGATGATACGCGAAGCATTATTACGCGAATATCATCGCGGCGGGCAAAGCTTTTACGTCACCCCTTATGTTAAAGATATCGGCGAATTGAAAAACCGTATCATCGATTTAGTGCCTGAAATTAAAATCGCGGTGGCACATGGGCAAATGCCCGCCGCCCAACTCGACAAATTAATGAACGAGTTTTATGAGGGTAAATTTGATGTGCTAATGTCGACCACCATTATCGAATCGGGCATTGATATTCCTACCGCTAACACACTCATCATCAATCGCGCCGACAGGTTTGGCCTGTCGCAACTTTATCAACTTCGTGGCCGTGTTGGGCGTAGTAAAACACGCGCTTATGCCTACCTTACGTTACCACATCGCCAGCATTTTAGCGCCAATGCTATGCGCCGTTTAGAGGTAATGCAAACGCTTGATACACTCGGCGCAGGCTTCACCGTGGCAAGTCACGATATGGATATTCGCGGTTTCGGTAATTTGGTGGGTGAAGAACAATCTGGCCACATTCGTGAGGTTGGCGTTGAGCTCTATCAGCACATGTTGGAAGAAGCGGTGCAAAAAGCCCGCGCCGAAAGCAAACGCGAAAAAGAGGAAACGCAAACACGCGAATGGAGCCCGCAAATTAAGCTCGGCTTATCGGTGCTTATCCCTGAAGATTACGTGAGCGATTTAGATTTACGCCTTGGCCTCTACCGCCGTGCCGCGAAATTAAAAACCAATGAAGAGGTCGAAGATTTCGCGCTAGAACTCACCGACAGATTCGGCAAAATGCCAGCCGTAACCTTGCATTTCTTAGATACTATTAAACTGAAAATTTTATGTATACAGGCAAATATTGAACGGATTGATTCTGGCCCTAAAGGTGTCGTTATTACCTTCCACGAGAATAAAGTGAAGAACCCAACGGCGCTGCTAGAGTTCATCCATAAATATAAATCACAAATGAAAATTCGTCCCGACCAAAAGCTGGTCGTCAGTTATAATGCTGCACAAAAAGATACGGCACGCAGGGTTGAAGGTTTAACAAAACTCATCACCACCATCGCGCAATTCTCTAATAAGGATGAAGTAAAGGCGGCTTAATTTAGCCGACCTGTGGAGTGGCTGCTTCTGCCTCCATTTTTTGCTCAGCAATAGCTTCAGGGCTAATGGCAGAAGTCGTTTTTTCCAAAACTTTCTCAGCAGGAGTTTTTGCACCTTCTACTTTTTGCGTGAAGCTTTTCTCGGGCAACTCTTTGGTCTCTTCTTGCGCTAGCGGCGGTGTCTCTAAACTACTATCGGCTACTAGTTCAGGTGTATTAACTTCAGGAGTTTCCTTAGCAGGCTCATCTTTTGTCTCTACTCTTGCTTTCAGCATATTAGAGGCAAGCTTCGTAATTGTTCCCAGTTCATATTCTTTAGCTTCAAGTATAAATTGCTGTTCCTGCTTACCAAGTTTTTCAACCTCAAGCTTAAGGTCTTCCGTTTGCTTATCAAGCGCTTTACTCGGAATGAATGAAGTCACTATTTTACCTAAAACAGTACCTCCCACCAAAGCAGCAGCAGTGCTAAGAAGTTTCTTCATTTTTGTGAAATTGCTGAATGGTTTCATGTAACTGGCAACCGCAACAGCCGCACCAATAGCAAAAGCCCCAGCAAGTTTTATCGCATCACTTTTTACATATTTTTTACCGATAGTTTCGCGCCGAGTTTCTAAAAGCTCCTCTTGCGATTTAAGCTGCACACTTTGTTGCTCAAAGCCTTTTGTGGTTTTATCAATCTCATCTGGCTGCAAACCAAATTCGCGCATTAGGCCTTTATATTCCTTTTCGCGTTCGGGCGTTTGCAACTCGCCAATATTTCTTAGCACCTCTACTGCGGCTTTTTGATGCTCAATATTATTCGCGTCTAAACCCGCTTGTTTGACGATATCTATAATCATCTTACGTTGGGCTTGTTGTTCATCCATTTGCGGCGGGGTATTTTGTATATTTTCCATAAGATAAATATAACAAGCATTGCGCGCCAATAGTGTTACAGTTTTATGAAGATAACCTCACCTTGCAGCAAGGATGCGAAAATTGGCGCTTGCGGCGGGTTTCACAGCTGTTATAGATAGTGTATGAGCGACTTATTTCAGGGCAAGAGCGGGGCAACCGCCGCCAAACAAGAGACCTACACCGCAGATGACATTGAAGTTCTCGAAGGGTTAGAGCCCGTTCGCATGCGTCCAGGCATGTATATTGGTGGATCAGATGAGACCGCCATGCATCATTTGGTGAATGAGATTTTCGACAACTCGATGGATGAAGCCGTCGCAGGACACGCCAGCCGTATCGAAATTGATTTACAGCCTGACAACATGCTAACCATTAGCGATAATGGTCGTGGTATTCCTATCGGCAAGCACCCTAAATTCCCTAACAAATCAGCTTTAGAGGTTATTCTCACCACGCTCCATTCAGGCGGTAAATTTAACTCGAAAGCCTACGAAACTTCGGGCGGTTTGCACGGGGTTGGTATTTCGGTGGTGAATGCACTATCCGACCATTTAGAAGTTGAGGTCATTCGCGAACAAACATTGCACACGCAAAAATACAGCCGTGGCCATGCTATTACTAAGCTCGAAAAAGGTGGCAAAATTGCGAACCGTAAAGGTACGTCAATTACCTTCCACCCTGATGCTGAAATTTTTGGCGATAAATCAAAATTCCGTCCTGAAAAACTCTATCGTTTTGCACGCTCAAAAGCTTATCTTTTTCGCGGTGTTGAAATCCGCTGGAACTGCGAAGAGTCGCTCCTAAAAGAAGGCGGCGGCATCCCTGCTAAAGATACGATTCAATTCCCTAATGGCCTTGCCGATTATATGGAAGAGAAACTCGGCAAAAAGCAAATGGTAACGCCAAACATGTTTGCTGGCGAAGCTGACCTTGCTGATGGCATGGGCCGCATCGAATGGGCCATCAGTTGGCCTGATGTAGATGACGGCTTTGGCCGCAGCTATTGTAACACCGTCTACACCCCCGATGGTGGAACGCACGAAAGCGGTATGCGCGGTATGTTAACACGCGGCATTAAAGCTTATGGCGAAATGACCTCAGCGCGTAACCTTGCCAAAATGACAGGCGATGATATTTCGGGCAGCGCTTATATTTTACTTTCAGTTTTTATCAAAGACCCGCAATTTCAAGGGCAAACCAAAGATAAACTGGTAAGTTCGGCAGCGGCGAAACTGGTTGAAAATGCCATGCGCGACCATTTCGACCATTGGCTTTCGAACGATGCGACACAAGCAGGCAAGCTGATGGAATTTATCCAGATGCGTACCGAACATCGCCTAAACCGCAAGAAGCAAAAAGATACTGCGCGTAAAACCATCACCGCGCGTTTACGCTTGCCGGGCAAACTATCCGATTGCACACGTAGCAGCCGTGAAGGTACGGAGATTTTCCTTGTTGAGGGTGACTCGGCGGGTGGCTCGGCCAAGCAAGCGCGTAACCGCGAAACGCAAGCTATCTTGCCATTGCGCGGTAAAATCCTCAATGTAGCCTCGGCCACATCCGAGAAAATAAACGCGAATAACGAGATATCCGATATGCTGCAAGCGCTCGGCGTGGGCACAGGAAAACATTATCGCGAAGATGATTTGCGCTACGACAAAGTCATCATCATGACCGATGCAGATGTTGATGGGGCGCATATTGCGGCACTGCTCATGACCTTTTTCTATCAAGAGCTGCCGTGGCTTGTGCGCCAAGGCCACCTCTATATCGCGCAACCTCCCCTATTTCGCGTTACCTATAAAAGCAAAACTTACTACCCTGCTGATGAAGCTGAAAAAGATAAGATGGTTGCAGAATTTACCGCTAAGGGTGGTAAGCTAGATGTAGGTCGCTTTAAGGGACTCGGCGAGATGACCGCACCGCAGCTAAAAGAAACCACCATGCTGCCTGAGAACCGTCAATTACTGCAAGTGCATATTGCTGAAGAAGATGAAGAATCTACCGAAGAACGCGTGAATGACCTTATGGGGAAAAAGCCCGAACTTCGCTTCAAATTCATTACCGAACAAACAAGCTTGCACGGCAATAAACTAAAAGAAGCGCTCGACGTTTAGTCGAGTAAATCGAATGCATTATGATGTGATTATTGTTGGCGCAGGCGCAGCGGGTTTATTCTGTGCGATGGAAGCTGGCAAGCGCGGGCGCAAAGTTTTACTCGTTGAAAAATCGAAAGCAGTGGGCGAGAAAATTCGCATCTCTGGTGGTGGGCGCTGCAACTTCACGAACATCTATACTACGCCCGATAATTACCTTTCGCAAAACCCACATTTTTGCAAAAGCGCATTAGGGCGCTATACGCCATCGGACTTTATCGAGTTAATGGAAAAGCACGAGATTGCTTATCATGAAAAAACGCTCGGCCAATTATTTTGCGATGGTTCGGCCAAGCAAATTATTCAGATGCTGCTCGATGAATGCGAGGCTGCAAAGGTTGAAATAAAACTCGAAACTAGCGTTCAGAAAATTGAAGATAATTTCACCCTCACCTTGAACAATGGCGACGCATTAACATGCGACTCGTTAGTCATTGCAACGGGCGGCCCTTCCATCCCTAAAATGGGTGCAACAGGATGGGGTTACGAAGTTGCTAAGCAGTTCGGCTTGAAATTAATTGAACCACGCGCCGCGCTCGTACCTTTCACGTTAGATGAGAATAACTTGGCGAAGTTAAAGCCACTCGCAGGCGTATCGTTGCCCGCTATCGCAAGTGCTAATGGCACAAGCTTTACCGAAGGAATGCTCTTTACTCATCGCGGATTAAGTGGCCCCAGCATTTTACAAATCTCATCTTATTGGAAGCAAGGCGACGCTCTTGAGTTAAACTTATTACCTGAAAAACCATTACTCGAAGAATTGAAACAAGCACGTGAAAGCAACCCTAAACAAGAGATTCAAACCACCCTACAAACTTATTTGCCAAAACGATTAGTCGAACATATTTGTACGGAATATAACTTCAGCGGCAAGCTCGCCGAAATGGGAAACAATAAACTTGTAGCCATCGCCGCTCAGATTCAGCAATGGGATATTTCGCCCAATGGCACGGAAGGCTATCGCACTGCAGAGGTCACTTTAGGTGGAGTAGATACGGATGAGCTATCGTCCAAAACCTTCGAAAGTAAATCGGTCAAAGGTTTATATTTTATTGGCGAAGTGATGGATGTCACTGGCCATTTAGGTGGCTATAACTTTCAATGGGCATGGGCGTGCGGCCATGCGGCTGGGCAAGTAGTTTAATAAACCCCAGGCATTAACCGGTAACGCGTTTGCTGCATATAATCTTTATAGGCCTCATCTTGGCTCAAGAATTTTTCCTCATAATGGATGCGCAGTACGAGGAAAAAAGCAACCCCGATGGCTACGATAAAGTTCCACCAAAACACGTTATTTATCAAAAACCCAATATCAGCAACCAAGTACCCTAGATAAAGAGGGTGGCGAATATAGCGATAAAATCCCGCCGTTTTCACCCCTCGATTCGCGGGCACAATGCCAAAACTTGTGTTGAGCGAAAGCAAGCCAACCGTGGTAATAGTCAGGCCAATAAATTGAAAAATCTCGGCTGCAATATATTCATCACCCGCAACAGGGATAAAGGATATTACCACCCACGACCCCATAATGCCGACATACCATTCAAAGGGCGAAACCGTGACCTCTTTAGGAATGGAGCGAATGAGAAAAAAGAAAAGAATAAGCATTTGCTTGAGCAGTAGCATTAAAACGCTTAGCTTAAATTCAGTGACGAGCGACTGATAATAATTATAAACAAAGGGCGCAGAAATTAAAATCAGCAATAAGTTAGCGGTTTTTTCCCAGCCGTATTTTTTCCAATTATTCATCCTGCCTTTAACCCTTATCACACAAAAACAAGAGCGCTTCGGAACAGTCGAGCGCGCTTTGAGCTTCAGGACACATGATGGCATAACCATCAGTGGGTGCGGCCACCACTACATCCGCGCCATTGCAGGCAAGTTCTTGGCCTTTTTTTACAAACTCGAACGGCTCAACCGTACGGCGCAATTTAAAATCTCCACAATCTTTGGGTAAAAACACCGCTTGTTTTGCCGCGTAAAACTCCACGGCTTCGTCTAATTTTTCCGGCTGCATATCTTGAACAATATTCATACGATGCAAGAAGGCGATGGAAATATCAATGGCACGTTGCGAAGCTTCAAGCTCTTCATGCTGCCCGCATTCGGCGATAAATTTTACCACGGCTCTTTCGCAATATTCGATAAGAAACTTGCCTTCAATATGTTGTTCAACCCCCGTAATAACCCGCTTAAAAGGAAAGAGGGAATTCATCATTAACTTCGCGCTATTTTCATCGACACAAATCAGCATCGGCGGCGCGTTGCTTGAGGTGGAATGTAAATCTAACACCCCATCAAGCTGCTCTAACACGGGCATTAATTCTTCCGCTCGCTGGTATTCGTAAATCTTACTATTGGCCAATTCTGCTTTATTGTTTGGCATACGATTGAGGTTTTTATCAATGTAGCGTGCTTGCTCTTTTGTATCATCGCTGGCGGCATCAAAATAAGAGGCTGCCGCTTTAGGATTACCAATAATGAAGAACAGCTTACCGCGCAGCAAAATTAAATCTGACAGTAAATATTGTATGGCCGCTAAACCTGCGGGTTCATTACCATGCGTGCAGGCGATGATACCTACATTGGGCCCTGCACGGCCTGAATCAATTTCCACCACATGAGTTGCGCCATAAATATGAGCATCCTCAATAATGGCGAGAATATCTTTCAAGGCTGTAATTTGCTCGCTCATCTATGCAAAATAACGGGTTATTACTTGTTCGTAAATATCAGTCAATTGGTGCAATGTTTCGAGCGATACATTCTCATCAACATGATGCGCGGTGCGGCCTGTTGTGCCAAATTCAATCACGGGGCAATAGTCTTTTATAAAGCGCGCATCTGACGTGCCACCCGTGGTGGATAGCACGAGCTCCCTGCCCGTTACTTGCTTGCTGACGGTTTGCAGAATATCGGTTAAGCGATTGGGTTCTGTATGGAACGCTTCGCCTGTAACGGTCATTTTTAAATCGAAGCTATTCGCCTCTTCTTCGCAAATATTATTCAACCATGCTTTAATTTCCGCAATGGGGCGAGCATCGTTAAAACGAATATTAAAGCGCGCATTGGCTTGTGCGGGAATAACATTAAAAGCCGTATTATCAACATCAATAGAAGAAATTTCGAGATTACTGGGTTGGAAATAATCTGTCCCTTCATCAATCGCTTCTGCTTTAAAACGATGCAGAATTTTTACTAAACGATGCACAGGATTATCAGCCAATTGCGGGTAAGCCGCGTGGCCTTGTTTACCCTTTACGGCGAGTTCGCAATTCATGCTACCACGGCGGCCAATCTTTGCCATTTCGCCTAAATGGTGCGGGTTGGTGGGCTCACCTACCATGCACATATCAATTTTCTCGCCTTTAGCTTCCAGCCAATTTAGCATCTCTTTTGTGCCAAGAATTCCAGGCCCCTCCTCATCCATAGTGATAAGGAAACTGATGCTGCCATTGAAGCTTTCGTGAGTTTGCACAAAGCGCGAAACGGCGGCGACGAAACAAGCAATCGCGCCTTTCATATCTTCGGTTCCACGGCCATAAAGAACTTCATCTTTAATGGTCGCCGAGAATGGATCGAACGTCCATGCGGCAGCATCGCCTACAGGCACCACATCTAAGTGGCCAGCGTAGCAGAGATTCGGTGCACTATCGCCACGGCGAGCATAGAGATTCTCCACCGAGTCTTCGCCCTCTTGATGGAAAGTTTCGCGCCAAACGGTAAAGTCTAATGCTTCAAGTTTTGCTTGCAGCACATCCATCGACCCCGCTTCTACAGGCGTGACAGATGGGCAGCGAATCAGCTCCTGCGCGAGGGCTATCGGGTCAAGTAGCATCATGATTAACGATATCGTTAACATCAGCGGCAAGCAGTTCCGATACGCTGCGCTTACTGTAGATGATTTTCATGCTCAAAATGGCGATAATCATTAGCAAACAAAGTGCGTTGCAAATGATAAGCGGCGTGAGTGATAGCATAATGGAATAAACTAACCACGAGCCAATACCAACCGTGAGCGCACAATACATGCCCAGCGAAATAGCGGCCACTTCTTTAGTTTTATAAATTTGCATCACTTGTGGGATGTAGCAAATAGTGGTCATGACGGTGGCAAAATAGCCAATTAATTCTACAGTATCCATATTCTCAAACTTCTCTCATCATTTCAGCTTTCAGTTTCTTTCTGTCAAAAAAGCGCTCGCCTAGCAATAGCAAACACGGAGTGAATAATAAAGTAAGGAAAGTGGCAAAGGCTAATCCACCTGCAATTGAGGTAGAAAGCTGCTTCCACCACTGTGTCGATGGTGCACCAAAGCTGATATCGCGGCCGATAAAGTCGATATTCATGGCGAATACCATCGGCACTAACCCCAGCATGGTGGTGATAGCGGTCAGTAAAATAGGCCGCAAGCGCTGTGCGCCCGTGCGTAGCAGTGCCTCTTGCGCCTCCATCCCCTGTTTGCGATACTGCACGAATGTGTCGATGAAAATAATATTATTATTCACCACCACCCCTGCTAGCGCGATGATAGCAACGCCACACATAACGATGCCAAAGGCTTCACCCGCTATCAATAAACCAAGCATTACGCCCCCTGTTGAGAAAAACACGGCAGACATAATAACGAACATATAATAAATACTGTTAAATTGTGTGACCATCACCAGCGCCATCATAAAGAGCGCAATAACGAAAGCCCCAGCAAGGAATATTCCAGCTTCGGCTTGCTCCTCATCTTCACCGCGAAAGGTAACATTAAGTTCTGGCGATGGCGGGTTTTCTGCCATCCACTCTTTAATTTTCGTCACCATTTGGTCGGCGAGCACACCTTCTTTCAAATCCGATTTTATGGTCATAACTTGGCGACCATCGACACGGTTAATGGTGGTAATTTTCTGGTTTGGTTTACGCTTAACAATGTTGGAAATAGGGATAGAACGCCCATCGACAGTATTAAGTCGTAAGCTATCTAGCTGCCCAAGGTTACGATATTTCTCGGGGAAACGCAGGACAATATCAACCTCATCATCGGCATCATCGGGGCGATAGGTGGTAACGATAATACCGTTAGTGACCATCTTCACAAAGTTACCGATAGTCAAAATATCCAGCCCATAGCGGCCCGAAAGTTCGCGGTCAACAGTCAACTCCCACTCAATCTCGGGGATAGGGCGACTATCTTCTAAATCTTTAAAGCCGTCCATTTTCTGCAGCGCGTTGAACATGCGAGTAGTGTAAGGCTCAATCAGCTTAATATTAATACTCGAAATTTCAATTTGGACTGGCTTGCCTGAAGCTGGGCCTTCTTGCTTTTTCTGCGTTTCAACAATCACGCCCGCAATACCCGCAGTACGCTTTTTAGCTTCCACCAAAATTTCATCGGCGCGACGGCGGTTGCGCCAATTAACAAATTCCATTTGAATTTCGCCAATAGTATCTTCAGTGCGGTTACGAGTATCATTGCCCAGCTTGCCTGCAGTGGTGTAAAAAACGCGAACTTCGTCTTTCATATCAAGCAGAGCTTTCTCCACCTCCTTAACACGCTTAACTTTTTCTTCGACTGACATATTGCCACGCGCGCGCACTAATATTTTCGCATTTTCTGGTTCAATTTTGGGGAAGAACTCCACTCCCCCACCAAATTTTACGAAGGAAAATATAATCACGGTTACGGCCACTAAGGTTGCGAGCACTAAAAATAACGGACGTTTTAAAAACCCACGCAACGTGCGCACATAGCTGTTGGTGAAGCGCCCCAAATCAGCCCAGTTACCTTGTTCCGCCGCAATAATGCGCTTGGCTTGCACAGGGTCAATCCGCCCTGGCAGGCGTAATTTTGCGCCAATGGTTGGCAAAAACACCAACGCCATTAGCAACGAACCTACTAGCGTAAACATTAGCGTAATAGGCATGTAGCGCATAAATTGCCCTGTAATCCCCGGCCAAAAAAGTAACGGCGCAAATACAATAAGCGTTGTGATGGTCGAGGCTATTACTGGCCATGCCATTCGCTTTGCACCCATGGGGTAAGCTTGTTCGACGGTTTTACCTTCCATCATTTTACGGTCAGCATATTCGCTCACCACAATCCCCGCATCAACCAGTAAGCCTACAGATAAAATAAGGCTAAATAGCACGACCACATTTAACGTGTAACCGCCAAGTGACAGGCATAAGATACCAAATAAGAACGCCCCCGGAATGGTCAATGCCACCAAGATAGCATTGCGCGTTCCCATGACAGCCAAAATCACAATCACCACCAACAGCACCGCGAAGATAATATTATTCTGCAAATCTGACAGCATCTCGAAAATCTTATTCGACTCATCTTGACTAAAGGTAACATTCACCCCTTGCGGCCATGATTGACGCTCCACCGCAACAAGTTCGCGCACCAAATTAACCGTTTCAATAATATTCGCGCCGCTTCGCTTCGACACGCTCAGCGCGACCGATGGCTGACCATTCATATTGGCAACATTGCGGATATCTTTATAACTACGGCGAATATCGGCAATATCATCGAGCGTAATCACCGCATCGCCCTTCACCTTAATAGGCAGGTTTTGCAAATCTTGTAGCGATTCAATTACTCCGGGTAACTTAATGGCGAAATTACTGCCTGATGTATCTAAATCGCCTGCGGGAACGAGAATGTTATTATTACGCAATAGCGTAAAAGCCTCCTGCGTGGTTACCCCATAACCTTGCAGCAATAGCGGGTCGATAATAATTTCGAGCGCTTCTTCCCTATCGCCAGAAATCTTCGCTTCCAGTACGGTACTAACGCCCTCAATTTTATCTTGCAACCCTTTGGCGAGCTTAATGAGCGTGCGGCGTGAAACATCCCCACCAAGAATAACATTCAACACAGGGAAGCGGCTAAAGTTCACCTCTTGTACGATAGGCTCATCGGTTTCAGTCGGCAGTTCAGGTTTTACTTCATCCACCTTATTGCGCACATCTTCGAGCGCTCTATCGGCGTTAAAACCTGCGTCAAACTCCAACACGATAGAGCCAAACCCTTCATTGGCTGTACCTTCTAAGCGCTTCAACCCTTCGATAGATTGCAGCTCGCGCTCCATCGGGCGTAACAACAGACGCTCTGCATCTTGCGGCGAGATTCCCTCATGGCGCATGGATACATAAATAATCGGAATTTGAATATCGGGCGCAGATTCTTTGGGAATATTGATATAGCTAATGCTACCCGCCACCAAAATAAAAATCAGCAGCAAAAACACCGTACGATGACGGTCAACAGCAGCATCAATGAAACGCTCTATCATTCGGCTTCTATGCTTGTTGCATCAATCACTTGGCCCACCGATACGAAAGAGCCACCTTCTGTTACCAAGCGAATTTGCCTCGGTAAGCCAGCAACCCACACCCCCTTGGGCGATTGCGAGAGAACCGTTACAAGCTTAAATTGCACGAGGTTATTCTCATCGAGAATTTTTACGCCTACCTTACCCGCATCATCAAGCGAAAGAACGGAGGAAGGAACTTCGTAGCTCCATTGCGTATCTGCTTGCATCAATATTTCGGCACTAATGCCTGCTTGCAACTTACGGTCAGGGTTAGGAACTTCTACCTCAACGCGGAAAGTGCGCGTTTCATCATCCGCCACCGAGGCGATAAAGCCCACCTTACCTGTGGCCACTTCGCCGGTACTGAAGCGAATTTTCGCCTCATCGCCTTTTTTGACTTTCGCGCGCTCAAGCTCTGAAATTTGACCTGTAATTTTCAACGGCGATAAATCAACAAAGCGCATGACGGTTTGGCTGGCAAAGCCACGGCCTATTAAATCGCCCTCTTCAACCATAATCTCTTCTATCAAACCATCGTAAGGCGCTTTGATATTACTATGAGCCAAATCAATCTGCGCCTGCTTAAGCTGACTGCGTGCTGCGGCAACTGCTGTTTGCGTTTGCGAGTAGCGTACTTTGCTTTGGAATCCTTTTTGAAAAAGCTTCTTTGCGGCATTTAATTCAATATTACGCTGCCTTAACAAGGCCTGAGCTTCATTTATTTTATTGCGAATACCTCCTTTGAGAAAAATCTTATCGCCATATTTTTTTCCTGTAAGTCGAAAGAAGTCTCTCCATAGCAATTCAAAAAACATCCAATAGGTAGAATCATTTTTCTCTCGTTCTTCTTCGTACTTGTGCTGTATTTTGCTGTTGCTTTCGCTTTTATAGTTCGTCCCCCCCCCCACATCGAGACAGAATTATGACACAACCGCCGCAACTCGCGCAGCACAAACACGACCCCTCGATTTATACGCTTTTTTTTTTTTTAA
>JALZUV010000297.1 GCA_023301245.1 Rickettsiales bacterium | reverse complement strand
TTGCTGCGGCGGATGGTGGAGCATCGCGAGGGATTGGTTGAGGGCTATACTCAAAAACATGATGTTCATCAGCTAGTTTATTACGAAGCCACAGAATCCATTGAAGCGGCGATTGCTGAGGAGAAGCGGTTGAAGAATTGGCGGCGCGATTGGAAGAAGAATTTGATTGAGCGGGATAATCCTCGTTGGGAAGATTTATTTCCTGCGCTGGAGGCTGCGGGGCAATAGACCCTGAAATAAATTCAGGGTGACGATTGGGGCGTTCAGGGTGACAAATTGTTAACTTGTAGATTCATGTTGCTGCCCTCATGATGGCGGCATATTGAAACACATAGGAATTAAATCATGAAAAAAATACTTTCTCTTATTGCAGTATCGGCGGCGCTTGTTGGGTGTGGGGGGAATGTGGATGAACCTAAATTTAATGTGGTGAGCGCCGAGGGGGCGATTGAAATTCGTGCTTATGAGCCGACTGCGCTTGCTTATACGGTAGTATCGGGCGAGCGGGGTGAGGCGATTAATCAAGGCTTCCGCAAGCTGTTTAAATATATTGGTGGGGCGAATGTGGCTGAGGCTTCCATTCCGATGACAGCGCCTGTAGCGCAGAGTGCCGAGTCGAAGAAAATTCCGATGACAGCACCTGTCGCGCAAGAATCCACTGGCGACGATGAGTGGAAGGTAGTGTTCTACATGCCTAATGACGCAAAATTTGCGGAACTGCCAAAGCCTACAGATGCAGCGGTGAAGTTGCAGAAAATTCCTGCGATGAAGAAAGCGGTTATCACCTATTCAGGCTCGATGGATGATGAGAATATTGCGCAGAATGAGGCGAAGTTGCGCGCTTACTTAGATAATAATAACATGAAATATCGCGAGCCAGCGGCTTATGCGGGGTATAATCCGCCGTGGACTCTATGGTTTGCGCGCCGCAACGAAGTGATGCTTAACCTTAAATAGCCGCTGCCCCTTGAAATATGATATCGCCCGCACGATATAAGTTTATGAGACAACATAATTCTAACAGGAGAATTTTATGACTAAATTGAAAACTGTCCTTGCTGCTTCGGTAGCATTAATCTCTCTCGCCGCTTGCGATAGCATGACTGGCTATGATTGTAGCGATAAAAGTAGCGTAGCTTCAAAACAGTGGAGCAAAGAGCGCACCGAATATTGTAATGCAATGAAGCTTAAAGAAAAAGAGCATACGCATAAAGAAAACCTTGTGCACATCCACAAGGGTGGCGAGCTTCCGCATTACCATGACCTAGAAAATGTAGTGTATGGTGCTGATGATGGCGTGTTTAATGAAGGCGATAACGATTATGATCGTGAAAGCACGTTGAATGATTTATCAGAAGATGATGAAGAGCTTATTGGTAACGTGACGCCGTAACTAAAAACTCGACTAAGTAATATGAAAGCCAGTGACGTAACGTTGCTGGCCTTTTATTTGCGCTGCGCCATCCATGCGGTCAGTGGAATGGATAAGATGTAGAGTATGCCTGATACGCTCAAGACTAGCCATGTTTCCACCAGCAACCCTAAGATGATGGCGATAGAAGCCAGCATAATGGGCAATACCATTTTGGTGGGAATAGCGCGGCCTTTAAGCGTAAAGGTAGGCACGCGGCTAGACATTAGTAATGCGATAGCGGGAAGGTAGATGATGATGAACCACTCTTTAGGGAATATCAGCACTTCTTCGCCAAATTTGAAGCTAAGGATTACGGGTAGGATGGCCAGCATCGCGCCCATAGGAGCGGGGACACCCGTGAAGTAGCGTTTTTGCCAGTCTTCCTTCACTTCTTCCAACAGTGCCGTATTGAAGCGTGCTAGGCGCAATGCACAGCAGATAGTGTAGAAGAGCGCAACAGCCCAGCCGAAACGTTTGATATCTTGTAGTGCCCATAGGTGCAGTACGATGGCAGGCGCTACGCCAAAACATACGATGTCGGACAGAGAGTCCATTTGTGCGCCAAAGTCGCTGCTGGCTTTAAGCATGCGTGCTACGCGGCCATCAATGCCGTCTAAAAAAGCGGCAATAAGCAAGAAGGTGGCTGAAACTTCCCATTGCTCTAGCAGTGCGAAGCGCACGGATGACATGCCACAGCATAATGCGCCAATGGTAATGAGGTTTGGCACTAAGCGGGTGATGGGGAATTTAGTTTTTTGCGTCATAATCAAGGGTATAGTCTAGTTGAGGCTTATCTGAAAGTGAAGGATGCAATGGGCGGGTAGGCTGCGTGCTCATATCGTAACTAAGGAAAGATAGCAGCATTTGCGCACCAACAATGGTGGGTAAAGCGCATAGCATGATAGTACCTGCGGTGGCAGGGGCATCGGTCGGGTCGCTTTCTAGCACTATACATAGCCCCACAAGAATGCCAAAAATGAGTAGTAATTTGCCGATGACAAGTTCGAGTGAAGCAATCGAGAAGCCGCGCACAAAGTAGTTATAGGCAATGCGGCGCCAAGTGTTGCGTAGGCTTTTGCGGGTGAATTCCCATGCGAGGTCGCGCACTCGTAGGCCGCTGGTTTCTTCGCCGTAAAATGCTTTCATGGGGATATCAAGCACCACGGCGCGCAAGGTGTTTAGGCGAAAGAGCATATCGCTTTCGAAGAAATATCTGTCGGCGATTTTAGCCAGCGGCAGGCGCTCAATAATGCGCGCATGAATGGCAGTATAGCCATTAGCAGGGTCGAACATTTGCCAATAGCCCGTCGATAGCTTCGATAGAAACGAATGCGCCGCATTGGCAGCGAGGCGCTTGATAGGCATTGTGTGCAAATCTTCGGGTTGATAGAAGCGGTTTCCTTTAGTGTAATCGGCTTCGCCTTTAACGATGGGGGCGATAAGTTCGGGGATATAGGCAGGGTTCATTTGCCCGTCGCCATCAACTTTTACTAGAATATCGCAGCCGAGGGTGAGGGCGAAATTATAGCCGTTTTTGACTGCTGCGCCCACGCCCTTATTCTGTTTGTGGAATAACACGGTCACGCGTTTATCGGTACATTCTGTTTTGACGCGCTCGCCCGATTTTTGCGGACAAGCATCATCGACCACAATAATATGTTCCAGCTCATTACCAAGCTTGCTGATAAGGGGTAAAATTTGCTCTGCTACATTATAACAAGGTAATATCGCTGCAATTTTCATATTGTTTTAATCTCCGTTGCAATGAGCATAATGCCTATTACCATACAAACTATTCCCAACCAATAGCGCAAGCTTAGGCTCTCTTGTAGAAAGTAAGCGCTAATAAGGGGGATGGTCAGCAGCAATAGCGCCGACATGATGGGGAAGATGCGGCTTAAGTCGATATGTTTAAGCAACCAAACCCATGCGATCATCGCAAATAAATAAGTGATTACTGCCACCCACAATTGCCAATTGCTGAGAGTGCTCGCCACGAAACTTTGCATCGAATCGGTATTTATGCCGCCTGCTGCGCGTTTGAAAAACAATTGCCCAGCGAGCGCTAATAGCAAATAAAGTGCACCAACAATGAGAATTAGGCTGTTCAACCTAAATCTCGGCTAGAACCGTTTCGCCGCCAATGCTGCGTTGGCCTTCGCGTACTTTAATGCCTGCAGTTGTAGGAATATAAACATCTAGGCGACTACCAAAGCGAATCAGGCCAAAGCGTTGACCCGTCTCTACTTCATCGTCTATTTCGATATTACAAATAATGCGGCGAGCCACAAAACCAGCAATTTGCACAAAACCAATTTTGGCTTTTTTGTTCTCAACTGTTAGCAACTGACGTTCGTTTTCGCTGCTAGCTTTATCAAGTTCAGCATTGAGGAATTGACCTTTAATATATTCCGCTGCCGTAATTTTTCCGGCCATTGGTACACGGTTAATATGAACATCAAATATGTTCAGGAAAATGCTGATACGCGTATGTGGTGCTGTGCCCATATCAAGCTCGGCAGGGGGCGTTACGCCTTCGACCACCATTTGCACTAGACCATCAGCAGGGCTGACCACTAGGTTGTCGCCTTCGGGAACGAAACGTTCAGGGTCGCGGAAAAAATAGAGGCAATAAAGCGCTAATATTACGCCGACAAACGCTAGTGCATCCCAAAAGAACCAGCTAAGCACAAGGCCACCAATCGCTGCATAAAGCGCGAATTTTTTGCCTTCAGGGTGAATAGGGGTGATTCCATTTTTAATGGAACTATAAATGTCTTGCAGGTGGTTGCGTTTTTCGTCGCTCATATCAATATCCAAATTAATTAGCGCGTACAGCTAAAGCAAAACGTAAATTAATTCAAGTTGATAGAAAAATTTCCAATGGATGTTTCGGAAATTTTTTCTGTCCATTGCCGTGAATCATGCTTTTTAGGAATAGTGACGAATTTTTCTTCATCTTCAAATTTAATCCCTGCACCTGATAGTTCAGGGATTTCCTTTAAAGCGGCTAAATATTCTTTGCGGCTTTCGATAAGAAACGTTTGTACCGTTTCTAGGTCTGGCGAGTCGGAAAGATAATCTTTACTGCTCACTAGTGGCGCTACATAATAGTTTTTCTGTAATTTATCATGAATTTCTTCAAATGTTCGTGCTTCAGTAAATAATTCTTCAATTTTTATACGCTCCATCACGGGGTCTTTATCGTGCTTCGCCATGTTTTGGGCGCATTTATCAATATCAAAATTCTCAATTTTGTCTCTCAGCGCGCTTCTATATGCTTTTTTAGCGCTTACTGATGTAGGCTCTAGATTCAAAAATAACGGCAGGTTGATAATTACCTTTCCATTGCTTGGCTCTTGGGGCAGGAAGTCACCCGCGTAGCTTATCACTTCGGAATCAATTAATTCTTCATCTAGCTCTTCAAGCTTTTGCTGATAATTGACGCGTTTTATTGCAGGCACTCCAGAGAACTTTAATGAAACATGAAGGATGGCATCGGTTAAACTATTGTTATCCGCAAACACCTCTTCAGGCATTTCAATTTGAATCAGAGGCAATTTATCCATAAACTTATTCTTAACAGTAATTTGTTAAGAATAAGTTACTCACCAGCGGCTAAAGAAAATACGCGCTCGCCATTGAACTCCATAAGGCTTTCAAATTTAGCGACATCAATCCCCGCATCAATGAGGGCAGCGAGTAGAGCAGGTACATCGGTAATGTCGCTCTCATCGGTCATTAAGCGTAATCTGTATAAGTCTGTACGGTTCATGCCTGGTACGTGGTCTGGCCATACTTTTAAGCCCTTGCACGAGATGATTTTTAGATAAAATGAGCCCGTTTTAACGCCCGATACTTTCGTACCTAAGTCGTCCACATCGCCAATCCAGTCAACAAATACATCAACGCCTACCAGCTTTTTGGTGACGGTAGTAATTTCGGCCTTCGCCTTTTCTTGCACGGGCTTGCTTGCAATAGGCGCGCTAGCAGCAAATTCAACTACGGGGTAGGTGCTCGGTTTTTGGCCAAGACGTTCAATCACCGCATCAGTAAAACCAACAGTGCCTACTTTTTCGGTGCTGACACCTTCTTGGTAGATATCGCCCGTGTGAATGCCATCTTCAATGGTTTTAAGCCATGCATTACGAATTTTCGCGGCAGCTTCGGTTTGGCCAATATGTATCAGCATCATTACTGCGCCTTGTAATAGGCCAGATGGGTTGGCGATGCCTTGACCCGTAATATCAGGAGCTGAACCATGAATCGCTTCAAACATTGCAAAGTTACGGCCAAGGTTAGCCGAACCTGCAAGGCCGACTGAGCCTGAAATTTCTGCTGCAATATCAGAGATAATATCGCCATAGAGGTTCTCGGTCACCACTACATCGAAACGTTCTGGCGAGTTAGCAATACGGGCTGCGCCAATATCAATAATATAAGGCTCTTGCTCTATTTGCGGGTATTCTGCGCCAATATCGCGGAAGGCTTGTGTAAACACGCCATCGCATATTTTCATGATATTATCTTTGGCCATGCAGGTTACTTTTTTGCGACCATTTTTTACGGCATATTCAAAGGCGTGGCGCATAATGCGCTCCGACCCGCTGCGCGTGATTAGCTTATGTGCAACGGCTGTATCAGCTGTTTGGCGATATTCAACGCCTGCGTATAAATCTTCCTCATTTTCGCGGACAATCACAATATCCATTTCAGGGTGTTTTGTGTCCACAAACGGGTGGTAACTTTGGCATGGTCGAATGTTAGCGTAAAGGCCAAGTGTTTTGCGTAACGTCACGTTGAGCGACTTATAGCCGCCGCCAAGTGGCGTGGTGATAGGCGCTTTGAGTAGAATTTTATTGCGACGCAAGCTTTCCCACGCATCGGCAGGGATACCTGTGGAGTTACCTGTTTTATAAACTTTTTCGCCGACCTCAATCACATCGATTTTCAGTTTTGCTTCAACATTTTGTAAAATACGCAACGTTGCTTCCATAATTTCGGGGCCAATGCCGTCGCCGTAAGCGACTGTAATAGGAACTGCTTCTGTCATAATGTTACTCTTTCTTTTAATTTTGTCATGCCGTCGAAGGATGGCATTCTATCGCTAGAGCCCCGTCCTTCGACGGGGTGACAATGTTTATAGCTTAAGCTGCATTCTCGTTGTTATTCGTTAATTCTATCTTAATGGCCTCTAAGGCTTCGGCAATTTTGCTACCATCCGTGCCGCCGCCTTGCGCCATTTCAGGGCGACCACCGCCACCTTGACCGCCAACAATAGGCGTTGCCACTTGTACTAATTTGGCACTATTTATCGCGCTGTCGTTACTTGCTACCACGATGGCGGCTTTGCCGTCAAAGCTACTGCCGACTGCCACGACTGAGGCTTTCGATTTATCCATAATTTCGGATGCTAGCGTGCGTAAATCTTTCGGGTTTACGCCATCAAATGCTTGATAGGCGAGCGAGATAGTGCCAATTTCGGCCTTTTCAAATCCGCCGCCTTCGCCGCCGCCACCAAGGGCTAGCTTGCGTTTGGCATCGCCGAGTTCTTTTTCTAGACGTTTGCGTTCAGCCAGTAATGATTCAATTTTTTCGGGCATTTCAGCGACAGGGGTTTTCGCCGTATCCGCCAATTGCATGAGGGCTTTATTACGCCCATCAAGCCATGTAAATGCGCCATCACGCGTGACGGCTTCAAGGCGGCGAACGCCAGCGGCCAGTGCGCCTTCAGAGGTGATTTTAAATAGGCCAATATCGCCCGTGCTATGCACATGCGTACCGCCACAAAGTTCAACTGAAAAATCATCAACGCCCATAGAAAGTACACGAACTTCATCGCCATATTTTTCGCCGAACATGGCGACTGCACCTGCTTTAATAGCATCATCAGTATTCATTAGCTGGGTGCGTACAGGCTTGTTTGCCCAAATTTGTTCATTTACAATCTGTTCGACCTGCGCCATTTCATCTGCCGTTAGGGCTTTCGGGTGGCTAATATCGAAGCGGAGTTTATCTTCTGCCACATCGGAACCTTTTTGCGCGATATGGTCGCCGAGAACTTGGCGTAGCGCAGCATTCAACAAGTGAGTGGCCGAGTGGTTGGCACGCAGTTTTGTGCGGCGCGTGTGGTTTACATCAAGCTCAAGTACATCTTCTAATATTACTTCAGCAAATAG